>NZ_JAWOAI010000646.1:0-4864 GCF_033194735.1 Streptomyces sp. W16 | reverse complement strand
GACCCCACCGCAGCCGTGCACCGCGACCCACTCCCCCGCGGCGACCCGGCCCCGCTGCACCACCGCGCGGAACGCCGTCGCGAACCGGCAGCCGAGCGAGGCCGCCGTCGCGAAGGACATTCCTTCGGGCATCGCGACCAGGTTCACGTCGGCGTGGTCCAGTGCCACGTACTGGGCGAAGGAGCCCCAGTGCGTGAAGCCCGGCTGGGTCTGTCGCTCGCACACCTGCTGGTTGCCGGACGCGCATGCTCCGCAGGTTCCGCAGGCGCACACGAACGGGACGGTGACTCGGTCGCCGGGGCGCCAGTCGGTCACCCGGGCGCCCACCGTCTCGACCACACCGGCGAGTTCGTGGCCCGGTATGTGAGGGAGCGTGATGTCGGGGTCGTGGCCCTGCCAGCCGTGCCAGTCGCTTCGGCAGAGGCCGGTGGCTTTGACCCTGACGGTCACTCCGTGGGCTGCGGGGTGGGGGTCGGGTACGTCTCGTACCTCGGCGGGTTCACCGTATTGCTCGAACACCACCGCTTTCATTCAGGCTCCCATCGCCGTTTTCGTCTGCGGGTTCGTCGTGGCTGGTCGCGCCCCGCGGCGGAGCCGCATGTCGACACAGCCCCGCGCCCCTGAGTGGGTTCTCTCCTCCCTCGCTTACACCGAACCGTTCGTGGGAGCGTCGCAGCGGGGCCGGGGCCCACCAAGTCGCCTTCCCCGTCAGCCTCACCACGACTCGGACCCCCTGACAGCTCCCTCCGCCCCCACCCGCTCGCCCCGCAACCGCAACGCGACCAGCGGAAACACCAGCACCGACACCATCGCCGCGCCGACCAGCGCCGCCGCGTCCGCCGTCTTCAGGACCTTGTCGTCGACCCCGATGGTGGTGATCGCGACGACCAGCGGCAGCGCGGTGGAGGCGAGGAGGGTGAGGGCGCGCCGGTCCCGTCGTACGAGATCGCGCGGGGCGAGGACGTAGACCGGAAGGCCGCGGACGAGGAGGAAGAGGGCCAGGAACACCGGGAGGAGGAGCAGGGCATGGCCGCCTGACAGCAGGGCGTCCAGGTCGAACTCGATGCCTGTGACGACGAAGAACACCGGTACCAGGAAGCCGAAGCCCATCGCCTCGACCTTCTCCAGGACCGAACCCGCGCTCTCCGGGGCCGCGCCGTGCAGCACCAGGCGGGTGATCAGGCCGGCGGCGAAGGCGCCGAGGAGGGTGTCGAGGCCGAGGGCCTGGGAGATGCCCAGCATCACGGCCAGGAGGAGGACCACGAGCCGTACGGCGAACTGGCCGCTGCTGTGCAGGGTCTTGGCGATCACCCGGGAGAACCAGGGCGGACGCGGGCGCATCGCCCACCACACCGCCCCGGCCGTGAGCAGGGCGAACGCGGCGAGCAGTGCCGTCGAGCGGCCCGGCGCGCGTCCACTGAGCAGCAGGGCCATGGCGATGACCGGCCCGAACTCCCCCACCGCGCCGACCGCCATCATCACGGAGCCGAACCGCGAGCGCAGGTCCCCCGCGTCGCGCAGCACCGGCAGGACCGTGCCGAGGGCGGTGCTGGTGAGGGCCGTACCGATGTAGACGCCCTTGGACCAGCCGGCGAGGAGGGTGGCCAGGGCGAGGCCGAGCGCGAGGGAGATCAGCCACGCGCGTACCGATCGTTTCAACGTGTCGCCGCGGATCCGGTCGAACTCGATCTCGTACCCGGCGAGGAAGATCAGCATCGTCAGACCGAGGCTGGACAGGGTGTCGATCACCTGTCCGTCGCCCGCCCAGCCGAGTACGTCCGGCCCGACGAGGATGCCCAGCAGGATCTCGAAGATGACCAGCGGGACCGGTAGCCACCGGCCGATCCCGTAGGCCAGCAGGGGCGCCAGTACGGCGATGGCCATGATCAGGACGAGCGTCCCGGACTGCGACATGAGCCGTATCTACCATAAAGTGCCAGTAAATCTGCCCTGTAGAAGTACGAGGGGATTTGCCGTGACCTACTCTCCGCCGCCGGGCGCGCCCCGGGCCCGTATCCCCGGGCCGCAGCAGCCGCCGCCGACGTACCCCCAGATCCGCACCGGCCTGTGGAAGCACTGCCTGGGCGGCGGGCTGGCGCTGTGGGTGCTGACCGCGCTGGTCACGTACGCGACGAGGAACACCACGCTGCTGCCGACGCTGATCCTGCTCGGCAGCTTCCTGGTGCCGGTGACCTTCGTGCTGTGGGCGTACGAGCGGCACGGGCGCGACCTGGGCGTCAGCGTGATCCTGGGCTGCTTCCTGACCGGTGGCACGCTCGGGGTGCTGGGCGCCTCGGTGATGGAGTACTACCTGCTGCATCCCTCCCTGTGGATGTTCGTCGGCGTCGGGCTGATCGAGGAGGCCGCGAAGCTCGGGGCGCTGATGTTCGTGCTGCGCCGGCAGCCTCGGCTGCACGGGATCCGCGCCGGGCTGGTGCTCGGCGCGACGGTCGGCTTCGGTTTCGCGGCCCTGGAGAGCGCCGGGTACGCCTTCAACGCGGCCGTCTCCACGAAGGGCATCGATCTGCGGGCGCTCCTGGAGACCGAGATCCTGCGCGGGGTCCTCGCCCCCTTCGGGCACGGCCTGTGGACGGCGGTCGCGGGTGCCGTCCTGCTCTCCTACCGACAGCTGAACGGGCGCTTCCGTTTCACCGGCCCGGTCGTCGGCACGTACGTCGGCGTCTCGCTGCTGCACGCCCTGTGGGACTCCACTCACGGCATCGCGATCTGGCTGGTGGCCCGGCTGTCGGGTGCGGGGCTGGACAGGCACCTGTTCGCCCAGGGGTACATCCCCCGGCCGACCGACCAGCAGGAGCACCTCTTCACGATGTTCTCGGTGGGCGGGATGGCACTCGTGGCACTGCTCGGCGTCGGCTGGGTGCGGTCGCTGGCCCACCGCGACCCCTCTTGGAGAAATACCCCCTAGGGGTATACCCTGGGTTCCAGGGTGAGCCACCGTGGGCCACTCCGACCCCAGCCGCCTCCACACGCCTCCACGAGGAGAACGACATGAGCGCCCAGACCGACACCCAGGGTTCCGTCACCACCGTCTACAAGGTGAGCGGGATGAGCTGCGGACACTGCGAGGGCTCCGTCTCCGGCGAGATCTCCGGGCTGCCCGGTGTCAGCTCGGTGAAGGCCGTCGCGTCGACCGGCGAGGTCACCGTCGTCTCCGCCGCCCCGCTCGACGCCGAGGCCGTCCGCGCGGCCGTCGACGAGGCCGGCTTCGAGCTCGTCGGCCAGGTCTGAATCAGCGACACCGGCACCACACTTCTGTTCTCTCCGACCGGGCCGTGCCGACCAGCTGATACTGGCTCCGCGCGGTCCGGTCCGATGTCTGGAGTCCGGACATGACCAGCACCACCACGATCGGCACCACCACCGAGACCCCCATAGCCGCGGCCCCCGAAGCCGCCGAGGTCGAGCTGCTCATCGGCGGGATGACCTGCGCCTCCTGCGCGGCCCGCGTCGAGAAGAAGCTCAACCGCATGGACGGCGTAACCGCCACCGTCAACTACGCGACGGAGAAGGCGAAAGTCAGCTACCCGGCGGGCATCCAGGTCGCCGACCTCATCGCGACCGTCGTGAAGACCGGGTACACCGCAGAGGAACCCGCACCGCCGCGACCCGAGACACCGATTCGCGACCACGATCCCGAACTCGCCTCCCTGCGCGAGCGGTTGACCGTCTCCGCCCTCCTCGCGCTGCCCGTCGTCCTGCTCTCGATGGTCCCGGCCCTGCAGTTCGACAACTGGCAGTGGCTCGCGCTCACCCTCGCCGCGCCGGTCGTCGTCTGGGGCGGACTGCCGTTCCACAAGGCCGCGTTCACCAACGCCCGGCACGGCGCCGCCACCATGGACACCCTGGTCTCGGTGGGCACGCTGGCCGCGTTCGGCTGGTCGCTGTGGGCGCTGTTCTGGGGCGACGCGGGCATGGCCGGCATGCACGACGAATTCCGCCTCACCGTTTCGCGTACGGACGGCGCCTCGACGATCTACCTCGAAGTGGCCGCCGGAGTCGTCGCGTTGATCCTGCTGGGCCGCTATCTGGAGGCCCGCTCCAAGCGGCGGGCGGGCGCGGCCCTGCGCGCGCTCATGCAACTGGGCGCCAAGGACGTCGCCGTACTGCGGGACGGCCGTGAAGTACGGCTTCCCGTGGCCGAGTTGGCGGTCGGGGACCGTTTCGTCGTACGGCCCGGGGAGAAGATCGCGACCGACGGCACCGTCGTCGAGGGCGTCTCGGCGGTCGACGCGTCGATGCTGACCGGCGAGTCGGTGCCGGTGGACGTGGCACCGGGTGACACCGTCACCGGCGCGACCGTGAACGCCGGCGGGCGGCTCGTCGTAGCGGCGAGCCGGGTCGGCTCCGACACCCAACTCGCGCGGATGGCGCGGCTGGTGGAGGACGCGCAGAACGGCAAGGCCGAGGTGCAGCGGCTCGCGGACCGGATCTCCGGGATCTTCGTGCCGGTGGTGCTGCTGATCGCACTCGGCACCTTCGGGGTGTGGCTCGCGGTCACCGGAGACACGGCCGCCGCGTTCACCGCGGCCGTCGCCGTGCTGATCATCGCCTGCCCGTGCGCACTGGGCCTGGCCACCCCGACCGCCCTCATGGTCGGCACCGGGCGCGGCGCCCAACTGGGCATCCTGATCAAGGGCCCCGAGGTCCTGGAGTCCACCCGCCGCGTCGACACGGTCGTCCTCGACAAGACGGGCACCATCACCACCGGCCGTATGACCCTCCAGGAGGTCCACGTCGCCGAGGGCACCGACGAGCGGGAGTTGCTGCGGCTCGCGGGCGCCCTGGAGCACGCCTCCGAGCACCCCGTCGCGCGGGCCGTGGCGGCGGGCGCGGAGGAGCGGGT
>NZ_JAWOAI010000645.1:0-4869 GCF_033194735.1 Streptomyces sp. W16 | reverse complement strand
GCCCGCGCCCGTCGAGTCCACGGCGGTCACTTGGGGTGCGGGGACGCTGAACGGCTCGGCGCCCCGGGCCGCGTACAGACTCCCCGCCGCGCCCAGGGTGACGATCACCTCGGGCACCTGGTCGAGCAGGGCCGCCGCCGCCTTGCGTGGGTCGGTGTGTCCGGTGAGGGCGGTGGCCTCGTGCTCGTTGGGGACCAACAGGTCGGTGGCGGCGAGGAGTTCGGGCGGGAGGGGTTGCGCGGGGGCGGGGGTGAGGATCGTACGGACGCCGTGGCGGCGGGCCGCCTCCGCGCCCGCGACGACTGCCGCGAGGGGGATCTCCAACTGGAGGAGCAGGGCGTCGGCGGAGGCGATGAGGGCCTCGTCGCCGGGGGCGAGGTGGTCGACGGTGGAGTTGGCGGCGGGGATGACGACGATCGCGTTGCCGCCCTCGTCGTCCACGACGATGTGCGCGGTGCCGGACGGGCCCTCGACGGTGCGCAGATGGTCGGTGTCGACGCCGATGGGGGTCCCCCCGGTCGAGCGAAGTCGAGAGTGGGGGAGCTCGAACGTGGAACGGAGTTGGGCGCCGTAGGCGTCGTCGCCGACCGCTCCGATGATGGTGACGTCGGCGCCCGCGTGGGCCGCGGCGATCGCCTGGTTGGCGCCCTTGCCGCCGGGGATCGTGCGGAACTCCCGTCCGGTCACGGTCTCTCCGCGCTGCGGGGCCTTCGTGACGTAGGCGACGAGGTCCATGTTCGTGCTGCCGAGCACGGCGATGAGGGTCATGGGCGGGCGGTCTCCTGGTGGGTGAGCCGGGCGAGGGTGTCGAAGCCGATGCCGTTGAAGTCGCCTACGGAGGTGGCGAGTCGGTTCTTGAGCGGGGTCGTCCAGCGGTCGGGGAGCGCGGCGGGGGTGCCCGCGAGGAGGGCGGAGATGGAGCCGACCGTGGCGCCGTTGGAGTCCGTGTCCCAACCGCCGGACACCGCACGGCAGATGGAGCCGGTGAAGTCGCCGTCCGCGTGGGTGAGGGCGGCGGCGATCAGGGCGGTGTTGGGGATCGCGTGGACCCAGTGGTGCGTGCGCGCGTGGGTGGTGTGCAGTTCGTCCACGACGGCGTCGAAGTCCCGGTGTTTCCGGGCCAGTTGGAGGGCGTGCTGGATCGCCTTGGCGAGCCGTGAGGCGGGCGGGACGACGGTCAGGCCGGTGCGCAGGCAGGCGTGGACGTCATGGGTGCCGGTGGCCGCGGTGGCGATGACGGCCGCCGTGAACATCGCCGCGTAGACGCCGTTCGCGGTGTGGGTGAGGGTGGCGTCCCGGTGGGCCTGCTCGGCCGCCGCGCCCGGGTCGCCGGGGTTGGTCCAGCCGTGCACGTCGGCGCGGATCAGGGCGCCGATCCACTCGCGGAACGGGTTGCGGTGGCGGGCCGTTCGCGGGGGTTCCAGGCCGGACAGCAGATTGCGGTAGGCGACGCGTTCGGCGGTGAAGGTGCGGCCCGCGGGGAGTTCGTCGAGCCAGAGCTTCGCCACGTCCGCGGTGGTGAAGTCCTTGCCGTGGCGCTGCAGCAACAGGAGGTTCAACAGAGGGTAGTTGAGGTCGTCGTCCTCGGGCATGCCGTCGATGTTCTCGGCGAGGGAGGTGGGGGCGGAGCGGCGGTTCCAGGGGTGGGCGGCGAGGAGTTCGGCGGGGACACCGCGGGCGGTGAAGTAGAAGTCGAGGGGCCAGTTGCCGGTGGCCCGGGCGAGTTGGCGGATGCCGTCGAGGGTGATCTTCTCGACCGGTTTGCCGAGGAGACAGCCGACGGCCCGGCCCAGCCAGGCGGCCTGAAGAGTGGCCGGACGGGGTGGGGAAGTGGCTTGTGCGGTAGGCCAGTTGGGGCACAGGGATCTGATCTTCGTCAGGTCCGTGGGCTCCTGGTCCGCCAACCTGCTGGGCAGGTCCGCCAGTTCGTCCAGCAGGTCCTCGGCGAGCAACCGGAGGTAGCGGGTGGCGGGTTGGTCCGAGGCGCCCGCCCGGGCCGGTGCCTCCGTACCGCCCGCCGCCCGCCAGCGCGCCGCGATCGCCGACGGCTCGCGTCCGTCCTGGACGGCCTGGCGCAGTTCGTGGCCGAGCAGGTCCTCCGGCTGGACCCAGGTCAGTCGGAGCACCGCAGTCCTCCGATCTCGGTGAACGCCGCCTCGTGGGCCCGGCGTCGGCGGACGTCCTGTGCGAAGACCTCCCGCGCCACCCGGGCGAGCGTGGCCGCCGGTTCCCACAGGTCCAGGCGGCTGGCCTCGGCGACCGTCTTCGACCAGTCCTGCGGAACCGGCGAACCGAGCGCACCGGCCACCGCGCCCGCCATCGTCGCGATCGAGTCGCAGTCCCGGCCGTAGTTCACCGAACCCAGCACCGCGTGCCGGTAGTCGCCGCCGGAGACCACCAACATGCCCAGGGCGATGGGGAGTTCCTCGATCGCCTTGATGCGGGAGGGGCGGCGGGCGTCCAGGGACGGGGAACGGTAGTCGGGGCCCACCGTGTCGTACGGCGCGATGGCCTCCCGCAGTGGAACCAGCGCCGACTCGAAGTCCGAGTAACGGGCGGCCACTTCGCAGACCTTCTCGATGGCGGTGCGCGTGCCGTCCTTCGCCAGGGACAGGCAGGCGGCCACCACCGAGTCCGGGGTCGCGCCCGGTACGCAGGCCGCGGCGACGGCCGCCGCGAAGACACCGGCCGCCTCACGGCCGTACGACGACTGGTGTGCGCCCGCGATGTCCAGGGCCTCGGCGTAAGCGCCCGCCGGATGGGCCGCGTTGACCAGGCCGACCGGCGCCATGTACATCGCGGCACCGCAGTTGACGATGTTGCCGACGCCGGCCTCGCGGGGGTCGACGTGGCCGTAGTGGAGGCGGGTGGCCAGCCATTTCTCGGCGAGGAAGATGCGCTGGAGGGGGATGGCTTCGGCCTCCAACTCCGGGATCCAGCGCGGGTTTTGCATCAGGTCGGGGACGAGGTGGTCGGCGACGGAGTACGCGTCGAGGTGGTCGCGGACAGTCGCGTACACCCGTACCAGCGCGTGGGTCATCAAGGTGTCGTCGGTGACGTGGCCGTCGCCCTTGTGGTACGGCGCGATGGGGCGGGCGGTGCGCCAGGCGTCGCCGTTCCAGGGGCCGACGACGCCGTGGACGCGACCGCCGTGCCGTTCGAGGATCTGGTCGGGGGAGTAGCCCTCGACAGGGCCGCCGAGGGCGTCGCCGACCGCGGCGCCGACGAGGGCTCCGGTGATCTTCTCCTCAAGGCTGCTTTCTGGCTCTTTGGGCGTCATGCACCGAATCATCCTCCTGGTGGGGGCGGTTGTGTGGCTTCCAGGAGTTCGGCGAGTTCCACGAGGTCGGTGCCGGTGAGACGGGGGAGGGCGCAGCCGGAGAGGGTGCGGCAGGCGTCCCGCCAGGTTGCCGGGATCGCCTGTCCGCCGCTCAGTGCTCCGGTGAGGGCGCCCGCGAGGGCCGGTGCCGAGTCGGCGACGCGGGAGAGGCAGGCCGCGGCGGGGACCGCTTCGGCGATACGGCCGCGGGAGGCGGTGGCGAGGGCGAGGGCGACCGGGACGGTTTCGGCGGCGGCGATGCCGTAGCTGTAGACGTGGTCGACGATCTGGTGTTCCAGGAGGGGGACGAGGGAGAAGGCGTTGTCGCTGTCCTCGGCCAGTTTCAGTGCGTGGCGGGCGTTGCGGCCGATCTCGGTGGCTTCGGGGAGTTCGGCGAGGGCGGCTGCCACGCACTCGTCCACGTCCGCGCCGACGAGCGCGAGTGCGAGGGCCGCCGCCATGGCTCTGGCGCCGTGGACTCCGTCGCCGTCCTGGGTGTAGTGGGCGTCGAACTCGGCGAGGGCAGCGGCGCGTTGGGGGTCGCCGGGGTGGGCTACGGCGAGGACGCAGGCCCTGATGCACGCCGCGTCGTCGAAGTAGTGGGGGTTGTCGTGGCCGGTGGCGGGTGGGCGGAGGCCGGCGGCGAGGTTGCCGAGGCCTGCTCGGACCGAGATGCGGGCGCGGAGGGGGAGTACGGCGGACTCGACCTCCGGGGCGCGGTCCGCTGCTGCGGCTACTTCGCTGGCTACGGCGTTCCAACTGAGGTCGATCGAGGCGCGGGTTCGGCGTTCTCGGCTGAGGTCGCCCAGGACTGTGTCGTCGCCGGCTCGGAGTACGGCTTCTGCGGCGAACGCTGCCCATTCGGCGTCGTCGGAGGGGCCAAGTCGTAGCGGCTCGGGGGGTTGGTTCAGGGCGATGGGGACGGGGAGTGTCGTGGTCGCGTTCTGCTCGGCGAAGGTGTCCAGCTCGCGGGTGAGGCGGCGGGTCCACTCGGGCATGCGGGCGGCGCGGTGCCTTGCGGCCGGCCAACCGGCGGCATCACCTGCGGCGAGGCCGAGCAGCAGCCCCTCGATGCGGCGGGCCTTGTGAACAGCCTCGGCTTCGCCCTCGGCCCTTCTGCTCCCACCCGCACCACCCGTACAACTTTCGTCGTCGGGTGCGGGTGGCCCCTGTGGGGCGAATTCGCCGTCGGCGGCCTGCCGTTCGTCGTGAGTTTCGGCGTCAGGGTGTCTCACAGCTGCACCTCGTCCTCTTCCGCCGCCAGCACGAACTCCCTCTGGTTCCGTCGTACGGCGCCCTCAGTACCCCACTTGCCGCCCTCCCCCGGAATCAGCAACTCCGCGATGTCCAGGACGTGGTGGCCGGCCATCGCCGGTAGGCAGCTGCCGCGTGCCGGGCCGATCGCCGATGCCCAGTCCGTCGGGATCGAGGACGCGCCCCGTGTCGCGCCCGCCAGCGCGCCCGCCACCGCCGCCGTCGTATCCGCGTCGCGCCCCATGTTCACCGCCGTGAGGACGGACTCCACGAAGTCGCCGTCCGCCGCCGCGTAC
>NZ_JAWOAI010000644.1:0-4890 GCF_033194735.1 Streptomyces sp. W16 | reverse complement strand
GGCGTCGCCAGGCCGGACACCGCCGACCTGGCCCGCTCCTGCGAACTCGTCGTGCGGCTGGCCCTGTCCTGTGTGGCGGCGCCACCGGGCGAGGGCGGCGTCGGCGAACTCGTGCGCAGCGCGCTGGGCCCCACCAAGTAGAGCAGGTGGTCAGTGCGCGGAACCGGACAGCTGCAGTCCGATCACGCCGACGATGACGAAGCTGATCGACACGAGCTTCAGCGTCGACACCAGGTCGCCGAGGAAGGCCATGCCGTAGATCGCGGTGCCGGCCGCGCCGATGCCGGTCCACACGGCGTAGGCGGGGCCCACGTCGAGCTTCTTCAGGGAGAGGGTGAGCAGGCCGAAGCTGCCCAGTGCGAAGGTGCAGAAGGCGACCGTGGGCCACAGGCGCGTGAAGCCGTGGGACAGCTTCAGGCACACGGCGAACCCGGTCTCCAGAATTCCGGCCACGACAACCAGCAGCCACGCCATGTGCTGTCCTCCCGTTTGTCCGGCTCGGTGCGATTATGCACTTACCGAACTTGAGTCCCCACAAACACGCGGTGGTCAGCCGGTGATCAGTCGCCCTCGGTTCGCTCACGGGTGGCCAGCAGCCGCCGTAGCGAGTAGAGCCGCTGCGGGTCGGCGTGGCCGTCGGCCACCCACTGGTCCAGGGCGCAGTCCGGCTCGTCGTGGCTGCACGCGCGTGGGCAGTCGACCGTGCCGGGCTCCAGGTCGGGGAACGCCTTGATCACCCGGGACGGGTCCACGTGGTGCAGGCCGAAGGAACGGACACCGGGTGTGTCGACGACCCAGCCGGAGTCGTCGGGCAGCGGGATCATGCGCGCCGAGGTCGTGGTGTGCCGGCCGCGCCCGGTGACGGCGTTGACGATGCCGGTGCTGCGCCGCCGCTCCAGCGAGACCAGCGCGTTGACGAGGGTCGTCTTGCCGACGCCGGAGTGTCCGACGAACGCGGTGATCTTGCCGTCGAGCTGCTTGCGGACCCGCTCCACCGCGGTGCCGTTCTCCAGCTCCTCGCGGCTCGTGACGACGTAGGGGACGCCCAACGCGCCGTACATCTCCAGGAGTTGGTCCGGTGACGCCAGGTCCGACTTGGTCAGGACGAGGAGTGGGTCGAGGCCGCCGTCGTAGGCCGCTACCAGGCAGCGGTCGATGAGGCGCGGGCGCGGTTCGGGGTCGGCGAGGGCGGTGACGATGGCGAGCTGGTCGGCGTTGGCGACGACCACGCGCTCGTACGGGTCGTCGTCGTCGGCCGTGCGGCGCAGGACGGAGGTGCGCGGCTCGATGCGGATGATGCGGGCGAGGGTGTCCTTGTCGCCGGACAGGTCGCCGATGATGCCGACCCGGTCGCCGACCACCGCCGCCTTCCGGCCCAGTTCGCGGGCCTTGACCGCCATCACGACCCGGTCCTCGACCAGGCACGTCAGCCGGCCCCGGTCGACGGTGACGACCATGCCCTCGACCGCTTCCTCGTGCTTGGGGCGGATGTTCGTACGCGGCCGGTTGCCCTTGCGGTTCGGGCGCTGGCGGATGTCGTCCTCGTCGGTGTTCTTGCCGTAGCGGCGCATGGCGTGAGTCCCCTACGCCCCGTCGCTCCCGAGCATCCCGGCCCACAGGTCGGGGAAGTCCGGGAGGGTTTTCGCCGTCGTCGCCACGTTCTCGATCTGTACGCCCTCGACCGCGAGCCCGATGATCGCCCCGGCCGTCGCCATCCGGTGGTCCTCGTAGGTGTGGAAGATCCCGCCGTGCAGTCGGCGCGGGCGGATGTGCAGACCGTCGGCGGTCTCGGTCACGTCACCGCCCAGCTCGTTGATCTCCTTGGTGAGCGCGGCCAGCCGGTCCGTCTCGTGCAGACGGAGGTGGGAGACACCCCGCAAGGTCGAGGGGGAGTCGGCGAGGGCGGCTACGGCCGCGATGCCCGGGGTCAGTTCGCCGACCTCGCTCAGGTCCACGTCGATGCCGTGGATCGCACCCGAACCGGTGAACTCCAGCCCGTACTCGGTCAGTTCGCAGGAACCACCCATCTCGGTGAAGATCTCCCGCAGCCGGTCACCGGGCTGCGTCGTCCGCGCCGGCCAGTCCGGTACGACCACCTTGCCGCCGGCGACGAGCGCCGCCGCGAGGAAGGGCTGGGCGTTCGACAGATCCGGCTCCACCGTCAGGTCCCGGCCGAGCAGTGCGCCCGGCGTCACCCGCCAGACGTTGGGCTCGCCGCCCGACTCCGGGGTGTCCACCTGGGCGCCGACCGCGCGCAGCATGTCGACGGTCATGCGGATGTGCGGCATGGAGGGGAGGGAGGAGCCGATGTGGCGGACCTCGACGCCCATGTTGAAGCGCGGGCCCGAGAGCAGGAGCGCGCTCACGAACTGGGACGACGAGGACGCGTCGATCTCCACCGGCCCGCCGTCCAGCGCGCCTCCGCCGTGCACGGTCAGCGGCAGCGCGCCCCGGCCGTCGTCGTCGATCCGGGCGCCGAGCACGCGCAGGGCGTCGATCACGCCGTTCAGGGGGCGTTCGTACGACCTTGGGTCGCCGTCGAAGCGGATGGGGCCGTCGGCCAGGGCGGCGACGGGGGGCAGGAAGCGCATCACGGTGCCCGCGTTGCCGACGTCGACCGTGGCCGGGCCGTGCAGGCCCGAGGGGATGACCCGCCAGAACTCTCCGGAGCCCTTCTCCGTGCCTACGCCCTCCTCGATGCCCACGCCCATCGCGCGGAGGGCGGCTGCCATCAGGAGGGTGTCGCGGGAGCGGAGGGGGCGGCGCAGCCAGCCTGGTTCGCTGGCGAGGGCGGCGAGGACGAGGGCGCGGTTGGTGACGGACTTGGACCCCGGGACGTGGACCGTCGCGTTGACGGCTCCGCGGGCGTGGGGAGCGGGCCATAGGGCGGTTTGGTCGTTGTTCGGGGCCATGTGACCCACTGTATAAGTAGGCCGTCTTTCGGGTGCTGCGCCGTCGTGGCTGGTCGCGCAGTTCCCCGCGCCCCTGAAGCTGCCCCTTCGGGGCGCTTCAGAGTTCCAGCAGCCACCTGCCCCCGCCTATTAGTGAGCAGAGGGATACCAGGTGGAAGAGGAACAGCCATAGACCCGCTGGTACGTGCGTCAGTCGCGCCAACTGGTCCGCGTCCGAGTCGCCCGCGCCGCCCCTCGATCGCTTGGCCTGGAGCTCGAACGCCGGGCGTACGCCACCCAACAACAAGAACCAGACCACCGCGTACGCGAACGCCGCCTGCACCTGGGGGCCCGTCAGCCATGACACCAGGAGGAAGGCCGCGCCGCTGAGGATCACCGTCAGGGCGCCGTAGGCGTTGCGGATCATCACCAGCATGGCTATCAGGAGGAGGGTCGACAGCCACAGGAGGAGGGTGATGTGGCCGGCGGCCAGGAGTGCGGCGCCGCCCAGGCCCAGGAGTGGGGGAGCGGTGTAGCCGGCGGCGGCCGTGAGGATCATGCCGAGGCCGTGCGGCTTGCCGCGGCTGACGGTGAGGCCGCTGGTGTCGGAGTGGAGGCGGATGCCAGTGAGCTGGCGGCCGGTGAGGAGGGCCACCAGGCCGTGGCCGCCCTCGTGGGCGATGGTGATGGCGTTGCGGGAGAGGCGCCACAGTCCGTGCGGGACGACCACGGCGAGCGCGGCGACCATGGTGGCGATCACCACCCAGAGATCCGGGTCGGGCTGGCTGCCGAAGACCTCGTCCCAGAGGGCGGGTATCGAGGCGATTGCGGTGCTGTCCATTGGCGGCGGAGGCTCCCGTGGGTGTCGTCGAATCTGGCAGTGTTGCACGTATGTGCGGACGGTATGCAGCGAGTCGTGGGCCCGAGGATCTCGCAGGAGTCTTTGAGATCGAGAAGTGGGAGCCCGAAGAGGTTCTGGCCCCCGACTACAACGTGGCCCCGACCAAAGAGGTCTATGCAGTCCTCGACCGTCCACTTAAAGACGCCGACAGTCCTGAGCCGGTTCGCCAGCTGCGTCGGCTCAAGTGGGGGCTCGTGCCGAGCTGGTCCAAGACCCCCGAGGGCGGCGCCCGGATGATCAACGCCCGCGCGGAGACCGTGCACGAGAAGCCGTCGTACCGTCGGGCCTTCGCCGCCCGGCGCTGTGTCATCCCCGCCGACGGCTACTACGAGTGGGTCACTGCCAAGGACGAGCGGGAGCTGGAGGTCGAGGGGAAGAAGAAGCGGCAGCGCAAGCAGCCGTATTTCGTGCTTCCCGCCGACGGGTCGGTCTTCGCGATGGCCGGACTGTACGAGTTCTGGCGGGACCGGACGCTGCCCGACGACCATCCGCTGGCCTGGTGGGTCACCTGCTCGGTGATCACCACCGAGGCGGAGACGACCCCGCTCGCGGTCGCTCCCGCCGACGGACCGTACGCGCTCGCCGACATCCACCCCCGGATGCCCCTGATGCTCACCCCCGACCGCTGGGACGCCTGGCTCGACCCGGCCCGCACCGACCCCGACGAGCTGCGCGAGCTGCTCGCACCGCCGCCCGCCGGGCTGATGCGCGCCTACCCGGTGTCCACGGCCGTCAGCAACGTCCGCAACAACGGACCGGAGCTGCTGAAGGAACTGGAGGGGCCCGAGGAGGGCACACTCTTCTGATGTGAGCGAGATCATCGTGGAGACCGATGCGGGTGCGGCCCGCATCACCTGGCACAAGGCGAAGAAGGCGCGGCTCGTCCTGGCCGTCAGTCATGGCGCGGGCGGTGGCATCGAGGCGCGGGATCTGCAGGCCCTCGCCGCCGCCCTCCCCGCGCACGGCGTCACCGTCGCGCTGGTCGAGCAGCCCTGGCGGGTGGCCGGGAAGAAGGTGGCGCCCGCGCCGAAGACGCTGGACGTGGGGTGGCGGGGGATCTGGCCGGCCGTCGCGAAGCCCGGTCTGCCGGTGGTCTCC
>NZ_JAWOAI010000643.1:0-4875 GCF_033194735.1 Streptomyces sp. W16 | reverse complement strand
GCACGGCCAGCTGCAGCACATCGGCGAGACTCCCGGCATACCGATCGGCAACGGCCCGAGCGAGCCCCAGCAGTTCCGCACTCAGCACCGGCTCGGGCGACACAACCTGAGCCAGCGCGGCGAGCGGCCCGGAGTAGTCCGACTCGGCCAGCCGCTCGACGAGGAACCCGTCGATCAGCCCCCCGCCCTCACGCCGCCCGTCCCGCACCCGGTGCCGCCCGGCCCCGAACCGCACCCGCACCCGCACCCCGGGCTGCGCGTCGGCGTCGAGCTCGGCGGGCACGGCGTAGTCGAAGTACCGGTCGAGATGCAGCACCCCCTTGTCGACGAGCACCCGCGCGACGGGCAACTCCCCGGCCAGCGCGGCCGCGCGCCACGTCCGCGGCTTCGCCTTCGGCCCCTTCGCCTGCCGCACGCTCTCCCGAATCAGCGCAAGCTGCTCGGGCGGCGCACCCTCCGCCCCGCCGTCCCGTTCCCCGTCCGCGCTGCTCACGCCTGCATTCTTACCAAACGCGACTGACAACGGCCGACGACCGCCGTCCGCGCCCGGTCCTCTAGACCTCGGAGAGAAGCCGCACGACGAGGCGCTCCACGTAGGCCATGTCCTCGTCCGGGTCGCTGTCCCGGAATCGTCCCCCCGCCTCCGAGGCGGCGAACCCGAGCATGAACGTCGACAACAGCCGCTCGGCCCGCGGAATCCGGTCCTCCTGGAGCCCGGCGGCGCGCAGGGCGCCGTAGACCGCGTTGCGCGGCCCGACGGCCTCCGGGGTCACCGCCGGCCGTTGGAAGAGGAGCAGGAACAGGTCGGGGTGACGGCGGGCGGTGGCCCGCATGCTGTGCGCGAGCAGGCGCAGTTGCTCCCGCCAGTCGAGTCCGGGAGCGGGTACCTCGATCTCCAGCAGCAGTCGCTCCACGAGGCCGTCGAGGAGTCCCTGCTTGTCGCCGACGTGCCGGTAGAGCGTCATCGGGTTCACGTCGAGTTCCTGCGCGACGGCTCGCATAGTGACGGCCGACAGCCCTTTCCGGGTCGCCAACTCCCATGTCACGTCGAGCACTTGATCACGACTGATCCGCCGTGGCGTCACTTGACATCCTCCCTCGAAGCTACGTATACACAGTATACGTATACGTTGTATATATCGAGGGAGTGGCCATGCTGACCGTCAGCGGCCTGCGCAAGCGATGGGGTCCCGTCCAGGCCCTCGACGGCTTCGACCTGCGGATCGAGCCCGGCGAGATCTGCGGCCTGATCGGCCACAACGGCGCGGGCAAGACGACCTTCGCCCGCATAGTCGCCGGCCTGGAGCGGCCCGACGCGGGCTCGGTCCTCGTCGCGGGAACGGACCTCGCCACAGCCCCACGCGCCGCCCGAAGCCTGATCGGCCTGGCACCCCAGGAACTGGCCCTCTATCCCACCGCCACCCTGCGCCAGAACCTCCGCCTCTTCGGCGGCCTGGCCGGCCTGCGCCGGACCGAACTGCGCATCGAACTGGCCGCCGTAGCAGAGGAGTTGGCCCTCACCGACGTACTCGACCGACCGATCGCGACGCTCTCCGGCGGCCAGCAGCGGCGCGCCCAGGCGGCCACGGTCCTCCTGCCCCGCCCCCGCGTGCTGCTGCTCGACGAACCCACCGTCGGCGCCGACCCCACCACCCGCGAAGCGCTGCTACGACTCGTCAGGACCCGCGCCGACGAAGGCGCCGCCATCTGCTACACCACGCACTACCTACCGGAGTTGGAGCTCCTCGGCGCCACCCTCGCGGTGGCCGCGGCCGGCCGGGTGATCGCCCGCGGCGACCGCGCCGACCTCCTGGACGGCCTGCCCGGCGAGGTCACCGTGACGTTCACCGGCCCCGTACCCGAACACCTCACGCAGACCTCAACGGCCCCCGGGGAACTGCGCTTCAGCACCGTGGACCCGGCGCAGGCACTGGCCCGACTTCTCCAGGACCTGGGCCCCGACACCACCCGGGTCCGCTCGGCCGCGGTCCGCGAACCCTCCCTCGACGACCTCTACCGAAGCCTGGCCGCCGACCGACTCCCCACGGAGACCCATCATGCGGCCTGAACTCGCCTCACCCACAGCCCGCCGCACCTGGGCCATGACCCGCCACACCCTCGTCCTGCTCGTCCGCGACCCGGGAACCCCGCTCGCCTACACCGTCATGTCACTGGTGCTGCTGAGCGTGCTCCACCCGGTGTACGAGCGCCTGGCCACCCCCGGCACACCCGGCGTCGTACAGGCCGCTCCCGGCATCGCGGTGATGTTCACCCTGCTCGCCCTGGACGTGGCCGGCCAACTCCTGCTCTCCGAACGCACCTGGCACACCTGGGACCGCCTGCGCTCGGGCCCCGCGACTCCCACGACGATCCTGACCGGCAAGGCCCTGCCACTGGCGGCGCTGTTCCTCACCCAGCAGGCCGTACTCTTCCTCTTCGCGACCGCGGTCTTCGGTTTCCCTCTCGCCGCCGGCACCTGGCGCCTACCGCTGCTGGCCCTCCTCTGGGCGGCCTGCGTAACCTCCTGCGGCCTCGCCCTCGGCGTCCACGCCCGCAGCCAGGGCCAGTTGGCCGCCGCCTCCGACATCGGCGCCCTCACGATCACCTGCCTCAGCGGCTGCCTGGTCCCCCTCACCGTCCTCCCCCACTGGGTCTCCACGGTGGCACCCGCGACACCGGGCTACTGGGCCCTGCAGGGCTTCCAGGCAGCCGTCACCGGCGACCCCCACGCCTACGCACACTCGACGGCGGTCATCGCGGCCATCACAGCGACGGCCCTCCTGGTGTCCGCCCACCGCATCCGCCGCTGACTCCGTCCGGAAATGCCGAGGGCCCGGCTCCCCCAAAGGGAAACCGGGCCTCGCAACAGCAATCGCGGCTTAAAGCCCCGCAGCCTTCCGCAGCGCGTCCACGCGGTCCGTGCGCTCCCAGGTGAAGTCGGGGATCTCACGGCCGAAGTGGCCGTACGCGGCGGTCTGGGCGTAGATCGGGCGCAGCAGGTCGAGGTCGCGGATGATGGCGGCCGGGCGGAGGTCGAAGACCTCGTCGATCGCCTTCTCGATCCGGTCGGTGTCGACCTTGGCGGTGCCGAAGGTCTCCACGAACAGGCCCACCGGCTCGGCCTTGCCGATCGCGTACGCCACCTGCACCTCGCAGCGCGAGGCGAGGCCCGCGGCCACGACGTTCTTCGCGACCCAGCGCATGGCGTAGGCGGCGGAGCGGTCGACCTTGGACGGGTCCTTGCCGGAGAAGGCGCCACCACCGTGGCGGGCCATGCCGCCGTACGTGTCGATGATGATCTTGCGGCCGGTCAGGCCGGCGTCGCCCATCGGGCCGCCGATCTCGAAACGGCCGGTGGGGTTCACGAGCAGGCGGTAGCCGTCGGTGTCGAGCTTGATGCCCTCGTCCAGGAGCACCTTCAGCTCGGCCTCGACCACGAACTCGCGGATGTCGGGGGCGAGTAGCGACTCCAGGTCGATGTCGGACGCGTGCTGCGAGGAGACGACGACCGTGTCGAGGCGGACGGCCTTGTCGCCGTCGTACTCGATGGTGACCTGGGTCTTGCCGTCGGGGCGCAGGTACGGGATGGTCCCGTTCTTGCGGACCTCCGAGAGGCGCTTGGCGAGGCGGTGCGCCAGGAAGATCGGGAGCGGCATCAGCGTCGGCGTCTCGTCCGTCGCGTAACCGAACATCAGGCCCTGGTCGCCGGCGCCCTGCTTGTCGAGCTCGTCGTCGTCGCCCTCCACACGGTTCTCGTACGCCGTGTCGACACCCTGCGCGATGTCCGGGGACTGCGCGCCGATGGACACCGAGACGCCGCAGGAGGCGCCGTCGAAGCCCTTCTTGGAGGAGTCGTAGCCGATCTCCAGGATCTTGTCGCGGACGAGCTGCGCGATGGGCGCGTAGGTCTTGGTGGTGACCTCACCGGCCACGTGCACCAGGCCGGTCGTGATCAGCGTCTCGACGGCGACCCGGGAGGTCGGGTCCTCCCGCAGAAGCGCGTCGAGAATGGTGTCGCTGATCTGGTCAGCGATCTTGTCGGGGTGACCTTCGGTCACGGACTCCGAGGTGAAAAGACGACGGGACACAACGCTCCCTGAGGTTGCAGCGGCTGCTGGCTGATCATTGGCGGACGGGACGGGAGCTGCGCCCGACGTCGTCCGAGAACAGTTTATCGGTCGCGGTCGACAGACGGTCCCCCCGTCTCGTCTCTCGGGAAGTGCTGTGACCTGCGGCACGCGCATTTTGCCGAATGCCGAGTGCCGTTGGCCAGAGCCGCCACGCACCAATGTCAGGTTTCAGCGAACTGTCAGATGGCTGAAACAAATCAGGCAAGACGCTGTGCGACCAGGTCCCACACGGTCTCGGCCAGGGCTTCCTTCGGGCCGTGGGGCACCGTGGTCTCGCTGCCGTCG
The DNA here is from genome assembly GCF_033194735.1 of Streptomyces sp. W16. NCBI lineage: Bacteria > Bacillati > Actinomycetota > Actinomycetes > Kitasatosporales > Streptomycetaceae > Streptomyces > Streptomyces sp. W16. Next base: position 460 of record NZ_JAWOAI010000643.1, on the reverse strand, counting down.
GCGCTCAGCACGACCGCCTCGTTCTCCTCGGAACCGAAGGTCTTGCGCTCGCCCACCTCGTTCACCACCAGCAAATCGCATCCCTTGCGTGCCAGCTTGGTACGTCCGTTGGCGAGGACGTCGTCCGTCTCGGCGGCGAACCCGACGACCACTTGTCCAGGGCGGGCCCGGTCGGCGGAGATCTCCGCGAGGATGTCCGGATTTCGCACCAGGACGATGGGCTCGGGGTCCTTGTCGTCCTTCTTCTTGATCTTCCCGGTCGCGTACTCGGCCGGGCGGAAGTCGGCGACCGCCGCGGCCATGACGACCGCGTCCGCGTCCGCGGCGGCCTTCAGCACCGCTTCCCGCAGCTGTACGGCGGTCCCGACCTGGACGACGTCGACGCCCGCCGGGTCCGGCAGTCCCGTGTTCGCCGCGAGGAGGGTGACCCGGGCGCCGCGGGCGGCGGCGGTGCGTGCGA
>NZ_JAWOAI010000642.1:0-4901 GCF_033194735.1 Streptomyces sp. W16 | reverse complement strand
GGGTCAGCCCGGCGAGCAGCGCGAGGGCGCCCGCCGTCGGCCAGCGGCCGGTCAGCGCGGCGTACAGCGACCAGGCGGCGAGCGCCGTGAACAGCGACTCGCTGTACGCCATCGACTGCACGATCCCCACCGGGAGCACGGCCCACAGCAGCACGGCACACACCCCGGCCCTACGGCCGTACACATGCTCCGCGACCGCGAAGATCCCCCAGGCCGCCGCGAGCGAGGCGAGCAGGCTCACCACGAGACCGCCGTCGGCGTACGACAGCGGGGAGACCGCGTGCATGAACCTTTCCAGCCAGGGCAACAGCGGGAAGAAGGCGAGGTTCGAGTGGACGTCGCCGTTCGGGAGCCGCACCTCGTAGCCGTAACCGAGGTCGGCGACCCGGGTGTACCAGAGGGCGTCCCAGCGCGCCGTCAGCAAGGTGTGGGCGCTCTTGCCGCGCGCCGCGCTCCACACCGCGAGCACCACCAGGCCCAGGGCGCGGACGGCGGCGTACCCGAGGAGGGCCGGGGCCGCCCGGCGCAACGGTGCTTCAAGATCGGTCACGGACCCGATTATCGAGGGCGCGCGGAACCGGCAGGCCCGGCGGGGCGTGGTCCACAGGAGGGGGAGTGGTGTACGCCACACGTGTTGTCCGGGGAGTGTGAGAGGTCCGCCACGTGGCATTGGCGTGAACTCGCGTACGCTGACGGCTCACTCGCCTTCGTTGCGCGGGTCGGAGACACCGCTCCTCTCCGGCCGCAGTCACGGGGAGTCCCCACCCCGTGAGCCCGCCGAACGCGAGGGAACATCTGGGAGGTAGTACATGTCCGGGACGACCACGGCCGCCGCAGCGCTGCGCCGTCGGGCGGCCGGGGCCGGTGCCAACCGCTGGGTCGTCCTCGTCGTCCTCTGCGTGAGCCTGCTCCTCGTCGCGCTCGACGCCACCGTGCTCCATGTCGCGGTGCCCGCCGTCACCGAGGACCTCAAACCCGGCGCGATAGAGCTGCTCTGGATCGTCGACGTCTATCCGCTGGTCTGCGCCTCGCTCCTCATCCTCTTCGGCACACTCGGCGACCGCGTCGGCCGCAGACGCATCCTGCTCCTCGGCTACGGCCTCTTCGGCGTCGCCTCCGGCCTGGCCGCCTGCGCCCATTCCGCCCAGGTCCTGATCCTCGCGCGGGCGCTGCTCGGCGTCGGCGGCGCGATGATCATGCCGGCCACGCTGTCGATCCTCCGCCAGGTCTTCCCCGACCGGCGGGAGCGGGCGGTGGCGATCGGCGTGTGGAGCGCGGTGGCGGCGGTCGGCGCGGCGGTGGGCCCGCTGCTCGGCGGCTTCCTCCTTGAACACTTCTGGTGGGGCTCGGTCTTCCTGGTCAACATCCCCCTGATGCTGATCAGCCTGCCGATCGGCCGCCTCCTGCTCCCCGAGTCCCGCGGCGACCGCAACGGCCCGTGGGACGTCGTCGGCGCGCTGATGGCCGCCGGCGGCCTCTTCGGCGTCGTCCTGGGCGTGAAACGGCTCGGCGGCGGAGAGCCCGCGGACAGCGCGTGGACCCTGGCCCCGCTGCTCGTGGGCGCGGTGCTGATGGTTCTTTTCGTACGACGGCAACGGCGCCGTACGCACCCGCTGGTGGACCTGAGCATGTTCCGCAGGCCGGCGTTCAGCACGTCGGTCTGCTGCATCGTGCTGGCGATGCTGGCCCTGGTGGGCCTGGAACTGATCGCGGCCCAATATCTGCAACTGGTGCTCGGCCTGTCGCCCCTCCAGACGGGTCTACGGCTGCTGCCGCTGACGTTCGCGGCGATGGCGGCGGGACTGTTCGGGGCGCGGATGCTCCGGCGTTTCGGCCCGCGCCGGATGGTGTGCTCCGGTTTCTGCCTGACCGCGGTCTCGGTGCTGACGCTCACCGCGATGGGCGGCCGGGACAACACCGGGCTGCTGCTCTTCGGGTTCCTGCTGCTCGGGTTCGGCCTGGAGATGACGCTCTTCGGGGCGTACGAGTCGATGCTGAGTGAGGCACCGCAGGCCCAGGCGGGCGGCGCGGCGGCGATCGGCGAGACCTCCTACCAGCTCGGCGCCGGCATCGGCATCGCGCTCCTCGGCAGCGTCATGAACGCGGCGTACGCGCCAGGACTGCGGTCCGTTCCCGGGGTACCGGCCTCCGCGTCGGCCTCGGCGGGCCACTCACTGGGCGAGGCCTACGACGTCGCCGCGCGGCTCGGCGGGGTGCGTGGTGCCGCCCTGCGCGACGCGGCTAGGCACGCCTTCGTGCACGGGCTGCACGTCACGCTCCTCGTCAGCGCGGGCTTGCTGCTGCTGGGCGCGGTGATGGCGTTGCGGTTGCCCCGCATCATGCAGTGCGAGCTGCCCGCGGCGGCCGTAGCGGTACCTGCCCCTCGCGAAGTCGCACAGTCCCGCGTCACCGCCTGAACCACATCTCCCACCCACGCACCGCCCGCGACGGGCGTTCGAAGGGTGGGCGTTTCCCGTAGGGGTTCCTCGCCGTCGGCGACCGCGGGTCCGTTATCGTAACTAGCAGTGGTAGTTTTCTCAGATTTCGGAGGCTGTGCATGGCTGCGTCCTCGTCCTCGAAGTTGCCCCCCTTCGACCCCGCCGACCCCCTCGGCATCGACGACCTGCTCGACTCCGAGGACCTGGCGATCCGCGACACCGTTCGCGCGTGGGCCGCCGACAAGGTGCTGCCGTACGTCGCCGAGTGGTACGAGAAGGGCGAGTTGCCCGGGATCCGGGAGCTCGCGCGGGAGTTGGGCGGTATCGGTGCCCTCGGGATGTCGCTCGACGGGTACGGGTGTGCCGGCGCCTCCGCCGTGCAATACGGGCTCGCCTGCCTGGAGTTGGAGGCCGCCGACTCGGGGATCCGGTCGCTCGTGTCGGTGCAGGGATCGCTCGCCATGTACGCCATCCACCGCTTCGGGAGCGAGGAGCAGAAGCAGGCGTGGCTGCCGCGCATGGCCTCCGGTGAGGTCATCGGCTGCTTCGGGCTGACCGAGCCCGACCACGGTTCCGACCCGGGCGCCATGCGGACGTACGCCAAGCGCGACGGCGGAGACTGGGTGCTCAACGGGCGCAAGATGTGGATCACCAACGGGTCGGTGGCCGGTGTGGCCGTCGTGTGGGCGCAGACCGACGACGGGATCCGGGGGTTCGTCGTACCGACGGACGTGTCCGGCTTCTCCGCGCCCGAGATCAAGCACAAGTGGTCACTGCGTGCGTCCGTCACCAGTGAACTCGTCCTCGACGACGTGCGGTTGCCGGCCGATGCCGTGCTGCCGGAGGTCGTCGGGCTGAAGGGGCCGCTGAGCTGTCTGTCGCACGCTCGTTACGGAATCGTGTGGGGTGCGATGGGCGCGGCGCGCGCTTCCTTCGAGTCCGCCCTCGAATACGCCAAGACGCGGGAGCAGTTCGGGCGGCCCATCGGTGGCTTCCAGCTCACCCAGGCCAAGCTCGCCGACATGGCGGTCGAACTGCACAAGGGGATTCTGCTCGCCCATCACCTGGGGCGGCGCATGGACGCCGGGCGCCTGCGTCCCGAGCAGGTCAGCTTCGGCAAGCTGAACAACGTACGAGAGGCCATCGAGATCTGCCGTACGGCACGGACCATCCTCGGTGCCAACGGGATCTCGCTGGAGTACCCGGTGATGCGGCACGCGACGAACCTGGAGTCGGTGCTCACCTACGAGGGCACCGTCGAGATGCACCAGCTCGTGCTGGGCAAGGCGCTCACCGGACTCGACGCCTTCCGGTAGACAGCCTTTCGGCGGACACCGGAGACCTTGGTCTCGGACAACCCTGCGGGAGGCAGGGCCGATGAGCGGCCCTGCCTCAGCTCTGGTTGAAGAAACCGTCCTCGCGGCGCGCGACCGGGTCGCCGCTGACGATCTCCGTGTTGGCGGGGGTCAGCAGGAAGACACGGTTGGCGACCCGCTCGATAGTGCCGCGCAGGCCGAAGGTCAGGCCGGCCGCGAAGTCGACCACGCGCTTGGCGTCGGTCGCCTCCATCGCCGTGAGGTTCACGATCACCGGAACCCCTTCCCGGAACAGCTCGCCGATGGCACGGGCGTCCCGGAAGCTGTCCGGGGTGACTGTGCCGATGCGCCGGCCCTTCACCTCGGCGACGTCCTCGGCCACCTTCACTCGCGGATCCGTGACCCAGGCATCCCCGGGCTGCTCGGTCCCTTCGGAGTAGTCGTCGTCGTAATAGCGCTCGTCATCGTTGTCGTCAACGAGCCCAAGCCAGGCACTCGCCTTGCGTACCGATCCCATGGACGCCTCCTCTCACAGCGGTCTTACTTGCTTTCCACATCCCTATGGTCATCCATGATGCGGATCGCGCGCCAAGTGGATAGACGCCGCGCGGGGGGTTTGTGACGCTACTGGTGCACAGCCCATACGTCGAGGGCCCCTGTGTATCAAGGGTGTTGCTGGATAGGGCTGCTGACTGAGAGTGAAATATGATTCTTCACGGCGTCCGGGTGACGGCTGGTGCGTACGGGTGAACGGGGTGGTCGATACGACGCGGCCGCTCAACGCCCGGTCAGGTGCCATATCGAACTCCGGATGCCCTGTCAGATGTCGTTCACGCCACGGGGGGTTGTCGTGTTCGGAATGGTCCGGCCCTGCAGTCATCGGCTCGGAGAGAGCCTCAAGGCCCAGTGGATGGCGCACTTGTGCGGGCTGTGTCTCGCGCTGCGCGGAGACCACGGGCAGCTCGCGCGGGTGGTCACCAACTACGACGGGCTGCTCCTCTCGGTCCTGACGGAGGCTCAGGTCGAGCGGGAGGGCGGTGGATGGCGGCGTACGGCGGGGCCCTGCCCGTTGCGCGGGATGCGGACCGCGTCCGTCGCACAGGGCGAGGGCGCCCGCCTCGCGGCGGCCGTCTCGCTGGTGCTCGCC
>NZ_JAWOAI010000641.1:0-4905 GCF_033194735.1 Streptomyces sp. W16 | reverse complement strand
GGCGGGAGTCGCGGGGGATGCGGTGGGGCCGGTCGTGGCACATCCGGCGGCGAGTGCGCCCCCGGCGACGAGCCCGGCACCCGCACGCAACGCCGTACGGCGGTCGGTCGTGGTCACCCGGTCCATTTAAGGGGCGTTGGGTAAGAAAAGTGGCCATTAACCCGATTGGGCGAACTTTCCGGGTCGCGCCCGCCTTTCAGCGGCGGTCGACATGAACAGCCCGTCCGGCGCTTGAGGACGAGGCCGTTCAGGCCGAAGCGGGGTCTGGGGGCGCAGCCCCCAGGGCGGTCACCTCGGGCGCCCGCACGAACTCGGCCCGGCCTAGCGGTCAGCGACGCGCATCTCGAACCACGTCGTCTTGCCTCTCGGCAGCAGGTCGACGCCCCAGCGGTCGGAGAGTTTGTCGACGAGGAAGAGACCTCGACCGCTGAGGTCCATCTCCTGGACCGGCATCAGACAGGGCAGGCCCCGGGAGGGGTCGCGGACCTCGACGCGGATCCAGCCGCGACGGCGCTTCATCCGCAGTCCGAACACCCTGGCGCCCGTGTGCCGTACGGCGTTTCCCACCAGTTCCGAGACGAGTAGGACGGCGTCCTCGGTCATTTTCGGGCTGAGTCCCCAGTGCCGCAGGACGACGATCTGGGTGAGCCGGCGGGCCGCGGCGGCGGACTCGGGACGGGACGGGAGCGGAACTTCCGCCTCCGTCGGATCGCCGAACAACTCGATCGCCTTGAGCGCCCGCTCGTCCTCGACCGCAGGCGACCAGCGCGCCGCGGTCGCACGGCCTTGTCCCCGCGGCTGTCCGATACCTTCCAGCCCCGCCATGCGTCCATCATGGCCGCCCCTGACGGCCTCCGGGGCGGTTCCGGAGGAATACGCCCCCCGGAAGCACCCGTTCCGCGACATCCGATCGGCATATGCCAAAGGCATTTCGGTGTCGGCCGCAACCCCTCCGACCTGCGATGAAGGCTCTGTTGGAGGCAATCGACAGGCTCCCTCGACAAGGCAGGCTTAAGGTCACGTTAAGGTTCCCATAAACCGTGCCGCCGAGGGACCTGTATGAGACATCGCGTCAATTGCAAGGGGCTGAGCGGTATTTGACCGTCCGGTTCAGCGGAACTTCGCCTTGCCGGGGCCCTCTTCGACGAAGCTGCGCATCCCGATCTCACGGTCCTCGGTCGCGAACAGCCCGGCGAACCATGTCCGTTCGACCGCGAGGCCGGTCTCGATGTCCGTCTCAAGACCGGTGTCGATCGCTTCCTTCGCGGCACGCAGCGCGATCGCCGGCCCCTGCGCGAGCCGCGCCGCCCACGCGTGCGCCTCCGTGTACACCTCGGCGGCCGGCACCAGCCGGTCCACCAGGCCCAGTTGGAGCGCCTCGTCCGCCTTGACCATACGGCCGGTGAAGATCAGGTCCTTCGCCTTCGACGGGCCGATCAGCCGGGCCAGCCGCTGTGTGCCGCCCGCACCGGGGATGAGGCCGAGCAGGATCTCCGGCTGTCCGAGCTTCGCGTTGTCCGCCGCGATCCGGAAGTCCGCGCACAACGCCAACTCGCAGCCCCCGCCCAGCGCATAGCCGGTGACGGCCGCGACCACCGGCTTGGGGATACGGGCCACCGCGGTGAACGAATCCTGCAGCGCGCGCGACCGCACGACCATCGCCGCGTGGTCCATGCGCTGCATCTCCTTGATGTCCGCGCCCGCCGCGAACACCTTCTCCCCGCCGTAGATCACCACGGCCCGCACGTCCTCGCGGCGCGTGGCCTCCTCGGCGAGTTCCTTGAGGCGGTCCTGGGTGGCGGTGTCCAGCGCGTTCATCGGCGGGCGGTCGAGGCGGATGGTGCCGACGCCCTCGGCGACTTCGAGATTCACGGTCATGGTGGCAGGTTAACCGCCGCTAACGACAACGGGCCCGGTGCTGTCGGTCACAGCGCCGGGCCCGTAGTACGTCTCTAGGAGAGCGTCACGCCTTCCACTTGGCCCACGACATGTTCCAGCCGTTGAGGCCGTTGTCGGGCGCCACCGTCTCGTCGTTGGAGTTCTTGACGACGACGACATCGCCGATCATCGAGTGGTTGTAGAACCAGGCGGCCGGAACGCTGCTGCTGTAGCCGCCCTTGACGTCGCGGAGGCCGACGCAGCCGTGGCTGGCGTTGTAGTTGCCGAAGGCGCCGCCGCCCCAGTAGTTGCCGTGGATGAAGGTGCCGGAGGTGGTCAGGCGGATGGCGTGCGGGACGTCCTTGATGTCGTACTCGCCGCCGTAGCCGACCGTTTCACCGTTCATCCGGGTCACTTCGAGCTTCTGGCTCATGACCATCTGGCCGTTCCAGGTGTCGTAGCCGGGCTTGCCGGTGGTGACGGGGATGGTCTTGATGGTCCTGCCGTCCTGGGTGACCTTCATCGTGTGCTTCTTGGCGTCGACGACGGAGACCTGGTTGCGGCCGATGGTGAAGGTGACCGTCTTGGACTGCTTGCCGTAGACGCCCGAACGGCCTTCGACGCCGTCGAGGTTGAGCTTGACGGTGACCTTGGTGCCGGACTTCCAGTAGTTCTCGGGGCGGAAGTCGAGGCGGTCGTTGCCGAACCAGTGGCCCTCGACGTCGACGGCGGGCACGGTCGTGATGGTGATGGCCTTCTTCACGTCGTCCGGGTGCGTGATGCCCCGGGTGAAGTTGACCGAGAAGGGCATGCCGACGCCGACCGTGGAGCCGTCCTCGGGGGTGAAGTCGCCGATGAAGGTGTTCTTCGGGGTCAGGGTGGTGAAGCTGGAGTCCTCGGCGGCGACCCGGCCGTCGGAGTCCTTGGCGACGGCGTGCACCAAGTACTTGGTGGCGGCGGCGAGATGGGTCGCGGGCGTCCAGCTCGCGCCACTGCCGGTGATCGCGCCGGAGACCTTGGCGCCGTCCGCGTCCTTGACGGTGACCTCGGTCAACTTGCCCTTCGCGGCGCTGATCTTGAGAGCGCCGCTGGTGTCGACGGACTTGGAGCCGTCCTTGGGGGCGATGGTGACGACCGCCTGCGACTGCTTGGTCTGGGCCGTGTCCGAGGCCTTGCCCTTACTGTCGCCGGAGCCGGACCCGGACCCCGAGTCGGAGCCACCGCCACCGCCTCCGCACGCGGTGACGGCGAGCAGCAGCACGCCGAGGATCAGCGCCAGCAACCCGTTGTTTCTCCGGCCGCGCGCGTCAACCGACGCCCCCGATATCGGTCGCACGTTCAAGACTTTCTCCCCTCGCCGGGCCCGGTCCGGCCCGCACCCCTTTGCGCATCTGACGTGCGCGTCCGCGCATATTAACCGCCAGGATTTGAGCTTCGTGTCAGGTGAATGTCACCGTTCGGTCGCAACTTCAACTGCCGCCTGACGCAGGGGCCCGTCCCTTCTCCGGTCACTTGAGCGAGCTGCCCGCCTTCCACTCCTTCCAACCCATGTTCCACCCGCCCAGGCCGTTGTCGGGAGCGACCTGTTTGTCGTTGCTGTGCACGACCTCGACCACGTCCCCGACGATGCTGCGGTCGAAGAACCAGCCGGCCGGGGTGTCCGAGCTCCCGCCCTTCACATCCCGCAGACCGACGCATCCGTGGCTGACGTTGACGTGTCCGGGGGCGGCCGGCGCCCAGTAGTTGCCGTGCAGGAAGGTGCCGGAGTCGGTGAGCTTCATGGCGTGCGGGACGTCGGGGATGTCGTACTCGCCGCCGAAGCCGACCGTGCGGCTGTTCATGCGGGTCACCTCCAGCATCTCCATGACCACCATTTTCCCGTTGTACGTCGTCCGCCCGGGGGCGCCGGCGGTGATCGGCACGGTGGCCAGGAGGTCGCCGTCGCGCCGCACCTCCATGGTGTGCTTCGCCGCGTCGACCAGGGAGACCTGGCTGCGGCCGACGGTGAAGGAGAACGTCTTGTACTGCAGCCCGTAGACGCCGGGTGCGCCTTCGACGTCGCGCAGGCGCAGGGAGACGGTGACCTGGGTGCCGGGTTTCCAGTAGGACTCGGGGCGGAAGTCGAGGCGCGTCCTGCCGAACCAGTGCGGGCGGATCTCGACGGCCGGTTTCGCGGTGATGTGGATGGCGCGTTCGACGGCGGCCCGGTTCTCGATGTCCCGGTTGAAGCCGAGGGAGACGATCATCCCGGTGCCGACGGTGGCACGGTTCTCGGGGGTGACGTATCCGATGAACCGTTCGTCGGGGACGTAGGTGGTGAACGTGGTGTGCCGGGCGGATCGGCGGCCGTGGCCGTCGAGGGCGACCGCGTCGACGGTGTACCGGGCGGCCAGGGCGAGCTTCGTGTCCTCGGGTTCCCAGCGCAGTCCGTCGTCGGAGATACGGCCGGGGACGGGGGTGTCCTGGGCGTCCTGCTCCTTGACGACCTGCACCGACTCCAGGCGTCCGCTGGGCACCCGGACCACCAGCCGCCGGTCGGGTTTGACGCCCTTGGCGGTGTCGTCCGGCGAGATCCGGATCACATCCTCGGGCGCCGGTGCCTTGCCGAAGAGCTCGTCGATGCCGCCCCCGCCCGAGCCGTCCGAAGTACAGCCGGTGGCTCCGGCCAGCAGTCCTGCCCATGTCAGTACGGCGGCCAGTGCGACCCCCGCGCGCCGCGCGCGCCCTTGTGCATGCCTCACGGGGTGCTCAACGAGCGGCCCCGCCTCAGGGAAACGTGAGTGCGACGCAAGCTCTGGGCAGAACAGTGGGGAGGACGACATGACAGGCACACGCGACCGGGACGCCGCGCGCCCTTCACCTCGTCGTTCCATGAGCCGCAGGAGGCCGGACGGTGTCGAGCGCAGCCGAGCAGGAGGCCGTGCAGGAGGGGCGCGTCGACGACGGCGTGCCGGTGGAGCACGCGGTGGAGGCCGTACCGGCGCCACGCGACGCACCCGCGCTGAACGGCGCCCCGCACCAGGCACC
>NZ_JAWOAI010000640.1:0-4910 GCF_033194735.1 Streptomyces sp. W16 | reverse complement strand
GGCGGGCACGGCCAAGGAGTGCCGGCTCGGCGGCCTGGGCCGACGTGATCCCGGTCGTGGAGTGCACGCCGGCGATGATCCTGCAGGCCACCAAGGGCGTGCCGACGGCGGCCCGCGAGGACCAGCGGCGCCGCGCCGATCCGGACCCGGTCCGCCGGGACCCGGCCATCGACAACCACCGCCGTACGGTCGACATGGTCGACGCGTCGAGGATCGGGCGCCGGGCACTGGAACTGGCGCGGCCGTTCGCCTTGGAGTCGGTGCTGCTCGGTGATCCGTTCGTCACCGTCGACGAGGCGGTGGCACTCCGCGTCAGCCCGGTCTCCCGGACCTGCTCGCCGCCGGTGGCCTGGTCTCGCCGTACGCCCCCTCGGACGAGGCGACGAGCGGGATGGTGGATGCCCGCCCGCCTGCCTTGATGCCGGACGGCGCCACGCTGCTCGGACCTGCCCGACGTGTTGCTGACCCCGCACATCACGGGCTCGCCCGGCGGAGAGCTCGCGCGCCTAGGGCCTGTCCGTATCGGCCTGATCCGGGACCTTGGACCGGCCGGGCAGGGGTTCCCGTCCGCGCGCCCCGGCGCGTACGGTGCAGGAGGTCAGGCGGCCCTGGTGCGCGAGCCGACCCCTGCGTCCGCTGTCCGGTGCGGACTTCCTCTCATGAAGAAATCGACACGTCCGAAGAACGTCCGAAGAAATGGACACGTCGTAAATCGGTACGTCGACCATATTGACCCCACCTCTGCCGCGACTTAGCTTAAGTCGAAGTCAAAGTCGGAGCAGGTCGACTGCTGGTCGGCCATGGGTTCAGGTCCCAAGGGGGACCACCGGGCGACGGCCTCACAGGCGGGACGACCGCAGCAGGCCCTCTTCTGACACGAAAGTGAGCACTGGCCAATGAAGACCAGATTCGCCGCAGTCGCAGGCGCCACACTGGCCGCAACACTGGTTCTCGCCGCCTGCGGGGGAGGCGGCGGGGGCTCCGGCAGCGGATCGGCGCCGACCGGCGGCAAGGTCCGTCTGACCATGTGGGCCTGGGACCCGGGCATGGACAAGGTCGTCGCCCTGTGGAACTCGACGCACCCCGACATCCAGGTCGCCCTCAGCAACCCGGCCGGCGGTGACCAGCTCGTCAGCAAGATGATCACGGCGCACCAGGCGAAGACCGCCCCGGACATCGCGAAGGTCGAGTACCAGTCGCTGCCCGGCCTGGTGGCGAACGGCGTGGTCCGCGACATCACCGCCGAGACGAAGAAGGCGGTCACGGACTTCGACGAGGCGACGCTGGCCCAGACCCGCTTCCAGGGCAAGGTGTACGGCATCCCGCAGGACTTCGCCCCGCTGATGATGTTCTACCGGGCCGACCTGTTCAAGAAGTACGGCCTGAAGGTGCCCACCACCTGGCAGGAGTACGCGCAGGTGGCCGCGGAGCTGCACAGCAAGGCCCCCGACGCCTCGATGACCAACTTCGACGCCGCCGACCCCGGCTGGTTCACCGGCCTCACCCAGCAGGCGGGAGCGGACTGGTGGACCACGAAGGGCGACTCCTGGCACGTGGACATCAACGGCACGGCCAGTGACAAGGTCGCCGACTACTGGCAGGGCCTGGTCGACAAGGGGCTGGTGAAGAAGAACCCCTCCTTCTCCCCGCAGTGGAACAAGGAGATGAACAACGGCACCCTCCTCACCTGGATCTCCGGAGCCTGGGCCCCGGCGCAGATCGGCGGCATCGCCCCGTCGACCAAGGGGAAGTGGACCGCCGCGCCGCTCCCGGCCTGGACGGCGGGCGACACCAGCACCGGCATCTGGGGCGGCTCGGCCATCACGGTCACCACCGACTCCAAGCACCCCGCGGAGGCGGCGGAGTTCGCGAGCTGGCTCAACACCGACGACAAGGCGGTCACGGCCCAGGTCAAGAACATCAACATCTACCCGGCCTCGACCTCGGGGCGCGCCCTGCAGATCCTCGACCAGCCGCCGGCCTTCTTCCCGAACCAGCCGGACTACTACGCCGAGGTGAAGAAGGTCGCACCGGGCGCCCGCAGCTTCTCGATGTGGGGCCCGAATGTCACAGTGACCTTCTCCGCGTACCGGGACAGCTTCGGCGCGGCGCTGCAGTCCGGCAGCTCGTTCACCGGGGCGCTGGACACCATGCAGAACAACACCACGGCCGGCATGAAGAAGCTCGGGTTCACCCTGAACTAGGTCCTCCAGACAGGGCCTGGCCCGGGCGACCCGGCCGGCCCGGCCGCGGGCTCCTGACCCCCGCGCCGGGCGGCCGGGCCGGCATCGACCACCGAGACAACCAGTCACTGGCACCAGTCATTCACCGGCACCAACCATTCATCCGATGAGGACGACATCGATGGCGACAAGCATTTCGCGGCGGGGTCGCCGGGCGGGCCACAGCCGGCTGCCCTATCTGCTGGTCCTGCCCGCGATCCTGCTCCTCCTGCTGTTCGTGATCGCCCCCGGGGGCTACGCGCTGTTCCTCAGCTTCCAGCAGCGCAAGGTCGGCGGGGGCCTGCTGGGATCGGGCAGCAGAACGGTCTTCGCGGGTCTGGACAACTACTCCACCGTGATCCACGACACCGAGCTGTGGCACAGCCTGCTCCGGATGCTCCTGGTCGGCGCGATCACCGTACCGGCGACCGTGCTCCTCGCCCTGCTGTTCGCGCTCCTCCTGGACACGGCGCGAGCCCGGCTCACCCGGTTCGCACGGCTGGCCATCTTCCTGCCGTACGCGGTGCCCGGTGTCATCGCCACCCTCCTGTGGGGCTTCCTCTACCTGCCCGCGACCAGCCCCATCGGCGGACGGCACGTCGACTTCTTCGGCAGCTCGATGGTCTACGTCTCGGTCGCCAACATCGCGGTGTGGGGCGCGGTGGGCTTCAACATGGTGGTGATGTACACGTCCCTGCGCGCGCTGCCGCCGGAGATCTACGAGGCGGCCAGGATCGACGGAGCCTCGGAACTCCAGATAGCGCTGCGGGTGAAGGTCGCCCTGATCCGTCCCGCCATCGCCATGTGCACCCTGTTCACCGTCCTCGCCGCCCTGCAGCTGTTCAACGAGCCCAACACTCTGCAGCCGCTGTCGAACGCCATCTCCCTGACCTGGGTTCCCCTGATGAAGATCTACACCGACGCTTTCGTCGACTCCGACATCAACCTCGCGGCTGCCACCTCGGTCGTCTTCGCGGCCGGAATCCTCGCCGTCTCGGTGATCGTCGGACGCCTCGCGCAGACCTGGTGGGGCGCCGCCGGAGCCGCCGGCAAGGAGGGACGATGACCATCGACTCGCCCGCCCGTCCCGTGGTGTCCCCGTTGACCGCCGCCCGGACCGAACGCCCCCGCCGCAGACGGATCGCCCTGCTGCCCACCGTCGTGCTGCTGCTCGGAGCCGTCTACTGCCTGGTGCCGACGCTGTGGATCCTGATCGCGTCCACCAAGTCGCGCAGCGAGTTGTTCTCCACCGCGACCTATCTGCCGTCGTTCGGCTCGGGGCTGGTGGACAACGTCGCCGACCTCTCCTCGTACGACTCGGGCGTGTTCTGGCACTGGATGCTCAACAGCTTCCTGTACGCGGGAGTCGGCGGGTTCGTGGCCACCGCCGTCTCCGCCGCGACCGGCTACGCCATCGCCAAGTACCGCTTCCGGGGCCGCACCCTGCTCTTCAACACCATCCTGGCGGGCGTCCTGCTGCCGCAGGTCGTGCTGGCCGTGCCGCAGTACCTGCTGCTGGCCCGGGTCGGCATCACCGACAGCTACCCGGCGGTGATCCTGCCCCAGCTGTTCAACCCCTACGGCATCTACCTGTGCCGGATCTACGCGTCCGCCTCCGTACCCGACTCGCTGCTCGACGCCGGGCGGATGGACGGGGCGAGCGAGTGGCGGATGTTCTCCGCGATCGGGCTGCGGCTGATGGCACCCGGACTGATCACCGTCTTCCTGCTCCAGTTCATCGTCATATGGAACAACTTCCTGCTGCCCTTCGTCATGGTGACGAGCGACGACAAGTTCCCGCTGACGGTCGGCCTGTACAGCCTGCTGCGCCACGGCGCCAACCAGGCGTCCCTGTACTCACTGGTGATCACCGGCACACTGCTGTCCGTCATCCCCGTCATCGCGCTCTTCCTGTCCTTGCAGCGGTACTGGCGCATCGACCTGGTGACCGGTGGCCTGAAGTAGGCCGACGTACCCGCTCGCGACGACAAGGACCGGCCCGGTACGGCTGGCCGAGACGGCCCGCGAGACCCGGAAGTAGACCTTCGGCCCTGGGATCAGCCCATGTCGGGGTGCCGGTCGCGAACCGGGCTGACGAGCTGAGCTCGTCGACCTGCTGCTGCGCGTCGATGTAGTCGGCGAGCGCCGCGTCCGGCGCCTTCAGGGTGCGGCGGGTCATCGGGTGCAGTTCGGACTCGCGTCCGGCCGCCACCGCCCTGAAGGACAGGGCGACTTCGGCGGTGAATCGGCCAGGACCGTGACGATGGAGTTGAGCCGGGGGTCGATCCCCTCGATGCGCTCCAGACACCGCCGCACCACTTCCACCGAGGAGACCTGGCGCGTGCGGATCAACTCCGCCAACGCGGTCGCGTCCAGCCAGCCGATCTCGGCGGCACCCATTTGTTCACCCTCCGCCCATGCCACGATCATGGAAACCGCCGGGCCGTCGGTGAATCTCTCCGACGAGGGGCTGGCTTGCACCCCGGCCCCGGGCTTTCGCGTGGGAGAAACACTCCTCAGATGAAGGAGCGTATCGGCGCCTGTCCGCCTGTCCGTATCGAAGGCGGTAGCAGCGAGGTGGTCTCGCAGGCCGACGGCGTGCTGCCGGTCGGGACCGCCCGTAGGACCGGTCCGCACAGGGCGATATCGGCGGCGCTGACGCCGCCGCCGCCGCCGCGGCGGCGGCTT
>NZ_JAWOAI010000639.1:0-4915 GCF_033194735.1 Streptomyces sp. W16 | reverse complement strand
GGTCAACAGAGCCGCGGTGGCACCGGCGTGACCGAGCGGGGCGCCGAACTGGGGGCCCGGGGCGAGACGCGGTTCGGCCAGCGCCAGACCGAGGCCGGCCAGCGCTCCGGCACAGGGCGCGGCGACCGGCACGAGCGCCCCGGAGATCCGCCCCGACGCGTACCCGGCGGAGACTGCCAGAACCGCGAGCAGCACCCCCTCGGGCCGGCCGTCGTGCATCGCGGCGGTGATCAGCGACCACGCGGCACAGGCCCCGAGCACCGCGACACCCACGGCATCCGAAACGTTTCGTCTCTCACTGTCGGCGTCCGGACCGGCCGCCGACGCCATCCCCGTGGAACCCACCCCGCCGCCCCCTGAACCGAGCCCCCCGACCCGTGACCGACCCCGGCCGCCGGCCTGGACCGACCGCACGACAGGGGCTCCGGCACACCGTAACGGCTGATGACCGATTTGTGGACGAGTTGCGCAGGAACGATGCGGCTCCCGGCCTGTTCAGTGACCCGTGCTGCCATCCGGACCGTGCTGTCGGCCCCAAGGTCAACCGCCGTACACTCCCGGAGTGACCGTCACCGCAACTTCCGTGGACGAGTCGGACCAGCTGGAGCCCCAGGCCGCGCCCGCAGCGCGCCTCGCCCGGCTCGTCCGTCTGGTCCCGGCCGCCGTAGCAGCCCTCTCCGGAGTGCTGCTGTACGTCAGTTTTCCGCCGCGCACGCTGTGGTGGCTGGCGCTGCCCGCCTTCGCCTGTTTCGGGTGGGTGCTGCGAGGCCGCAGCTGGAAGGCGGGCCTCGGCCTCGGCTACCTCTTCGGCCTCGGATTCCTGCTGCCGCTGCTGGTGTGGACCGGCGTCGAGGTCGGCCCCGGACCCTGGCTCGCGCTGGTCGCGGTCGAGGCGATCTTCGTCGCGCTGGTCGGCGCGGGCATCACCGCGGTGTCGAAGCTGCCCGCCTGGCCGCTGTGGGCGGCAACGCTGTGGATCGCCGGCGAGGCGGTACGCGCGCGTGCCCCCTTCCACGGCTTCCCCTGGGGCAAGATCGCGTTCGGCCAGGCGGACGGCGTCTTCCTGCCGCTCGCCGCGGTGGGCGGCACCCCCGTCCTCGGCTTTGCCGTCGTCCTGTGCGGCTTCGGCCTGTACGAGATCGTGCGCCTTGCCCTGGAGACCCGGCGCACCCGTGTCGTACGGCGGTCCGCCGCGGTCGTGGCCCTGCTGAGCGTGGCCGTACCGGTGGTCGGCGCGGTGGCGGCACGGTCCCTGGTGAGCGACAAGGCCGAGGACGGCACCACGACCGTCGCGGTCATCCAGGGCAACGTCCCGCGCGCGGGACTGGAGTTCAACGCCCAACGGCGTGCCGTCCTCGACTACCACGTCAAGGAAACCCTGCGGCTGGCCGCGAAGGTCAAGGCCGGCAAGGTCGCCAAGCCCGACGTGGTCCTGTGGCCGGAGAACTCTTCCGACGTCGATCCCTTCGCCGACGCCCAGGCCTACGCGGACATCGACGAAGCCGCGAAGGCGATCGGCGCACCCATCTCGGTCGGCGGCGTCGTCGAACGGGGCGGCAAGCTCTACAACGAGCAGATCCTCTGGGACCCGGTGAAGGGCCCGACCAGCACCTACGACAAACGGCAGATCCAGCCGTTCGGCGAGTACCTCCCGATGCGCTCGCTCCTCGGGGCGATCAACAAGAACTGGACCAGCATGGTCCGCCAGGACTTCAGCCGGGGCACCAAGCCGGGCGTCTTCACCATGAACGGCGCCAAGATCGGCCTGGTCACCTGCTACGAGGCCGCCTTCGACTGGGCCGTGCGCTCCGAGGTCACCGACGGCGCCCAGCTGATCTCCGTGCCCAGCAACAACGCGACCTTCGACCGCAGCGAGATGACCTACCAACAGCTCGCCATGTCCCGGGTCCGCGCGGTCGAACACAGCCGGACCGTCACGGTCCCGGTGACCAGCGGCGTCAGCGCGATCATCATGCCGGACGGGAAGATCACCCAGAAGACAGGCATGTTCGTGGCCGACTCCCTGGTCCAGAAGGTGCCGCTGCGCTCCTCGGAGACACCGGCCACCAAGCTCGGCATCCTGCCAGAAATGGCCCTGGTCCTCGTCGCCGCGGGCGGCCTCGGCTGGGCGATCGGCGCGGGTGTACGCCGGCGGCGCGCGGGCGACGCGTAGCCGTACGCCCGTCGTATGTCCGCCGCACACACGGCAGTTCGTGGAGTAGCCATGGATCGTCCCGTTAGGGTCTGACCATGGCTACTCCTGATTTCATTCGTACGATCCGGGCCTCCGCGGGGCATCAACTGCTGTGGCTTCCCGGGGTGAGCGCCGTGGTCTTCGACGACGCGGGACGCGTCCTGCTGGGCAAGCGGTCGGACAACCACGAGTGGGCGTTGCCCTCAGGCATCCCCGAGCCCGGTGAGCAGCCCGCGGTGTGCGCGGTGCGCGAGGTGTTCGAGGAGACGGCCGTCGAGTGCGTGGCGGAGCGGGTCGTCATGGTCAAGGCCGAGGGGCCGATCAGCTATCCCAACGGTGACGCCTGCCAGTTCATGGACATCACCATGCAGTGCCGGGCCGTCGGTGGCGAGGCGGCCGTGAACGACGACGAGTCCTTGGAGGTCGGCTGGTTCGAGCTGGATGCGCTGCCCGAACTCAGCGATCGCCAACTGTTCCGGATCAAGCAGACCCTGGCCGACGCACCCACATGGTTCGACACCACGACTTCTGACTGAAGTATGGGCTCGGCCCATATGTGTTGGGGCAACAGCGCTGCCTAGGCTCGACACATGACCGAGCCCAGTCCCCTCCCGGGGCCCCACACCACCACCCCTCTCCTCGACCTCGGTGGCCGTGTCGCACTCGTCACCGGCGCCGCCGGCGGTATCGGCCGTGCCTGCACCCTGCGGCTGGCCGCCGCCGGGGCGAAGGTCAGAGCGGTCGACGTGGACGCCCCGGGACTCGCGGCCCTCGCCGAACAGGCGCGGGACCTGGCGGGCACCGTCGAGCCGCATGTACTCGACCTCACCGACCTGGACGCAGCCGAACATGCCGCCGCCGGCACGGATGTCCTGGTGAACAACGCGGGGCTGCAACTGGTGCGCCCCATCGAGGAGTTCCCGCCCGAGGTCTTCCACACGGTGCTCACCGTGATGCTGGAGGCGCCCTTCCGGCTCATCCGTGGTGCCCTGCCCCATATGTACGCGCAGAGGTGGGGCCGGATCGTCAATGTGTCCTCCGTCCATGGGCTGCGGGCCTCCGCCTTCAAGTCCGCGTATGTGGCTGCCAAACATGGTCTGGAGGGACTCTCCAAGACCGCCGCCCTCGAAGGCGCACCCCATGGCGTCACCTCCAACTGTGTGAACCCCGCCTATGTGCGCACTCCACTGGTCGAGCGGCAGCTCGCCGACCAGGCACGGGCGCACGGCATCCCCGAGGAGCGGGTGCTGACCGAGGTGCTTCTGCAGGACAGCGCGGTGAAACGGCTCATCGAACCGGAGGAGGTCGGCGAGGCCGTCGCCTATCTGTGCGGCCCGCACGCCTCCTTCGTGACCGGCACCTCGCTGGTGCTGGACGGCGGGTGGACCGCGCACTGAACCACCCGGTGGGCAGGCGATTCCGAGTTGTCCACAGGCCTGACCGGCCGGCCCGGCGATGGGGAATCCTGTGAGCATGTCCAGCGATCACGCGCAGTCAGCCGAGCGCTCCGCCACCCTCACCGGTGCCGGAGCGCGACCGAGCAGTGCCGAGACACCGTTCCTGGAGCTGCTGGCCCGGGGCGCCTCCGCCGACGCATACGAGCAGCCGGTGCTGCTCGCCCGCGCCGAGGGAAGACCGGCCGAGCTGATCGCCGGACTCGAACACGCCAAGTCGCTCGCGCTGCGCGTGCGTTCGGAGCTGGAGGGACGCCGACGGCGTGAGGCCGAGCTGTCCGCGCTCTTCGAGACCGCCCACGATCTCGCCGGCCTGCGCGACCTGGACGCCGTACTGCAGGCGATCGTCCAGCGCGCCCGGTCGCTGCTCGGCACCGATGTCGCCTACCTCAGCCTCAACGACCCGGCCAGGGGCGACACCTATATGCGGGTCACCGAGGGTTCGGTCGCGGCCCGCTTCCAGCAACTGCGCCTGGGCATGGGGGAGGGACTCGGCGGACTCGTGGCCCAGACGGCGCGGCCCTATGTCACCGACGACTACTTCAAGGACGACCGTTTTCAGCACACCCTCACCATCGACTCGGGGGTACGGGACGAGGGGCTGGTGGCGATCCTCGGGGTGCCGTTGATGCTCGGGCACCGAGTGATCGGCGTGCTGTTCGCGGCGGACCGGCGGGCGCGGGTCTTCGAGCGGGAGCAGATCGCGCTGCTCGGCTCCTTCGCCGCGCTCGCCGCAGCCGCCATCGACACCGCGAACCTGCTCACCGAGACCCGTTCGGCGCTCGCCGACCTGGAGCGCGCCAACGAGATCATCCAGGACCGAAGCGGAGTCATCGAGCGCGCCTCGGACATCCACGACCGGCTCGCCGAACTCGTGCTGCGCGGCGGAGGAGTCCACGACGTGGCCGCCGCAGTCTCCCAAGTACTCGACGGAGTCGTCGAGTTCACCGAAACCGACGCCACACCCACGAAAGCCCTGGAGACATCCCGTACGGAGGGGCACGCGGTCCGGCACCGGGACGACTGGATCGCCGCCGTCGCCGCCGGAGGCGAGTTGCTCGGCGCCCTCGTGCTGCGCGGCCACCCCGGACTCGATCCCGTCGACCAGCGCACCCTGGAGCGCGCCGCCATGGTCACCTCCCTGCTCCTGCTCGCCCGGCGGTCGGCGGCCGAGGCCGAACAGCGAGTCCGCGGGGAGCTGTTGGACGACCTGCTCGACGGCCGTGACCGCGACCCGCGCCTGCTGCGGGACCGCGCGTCCCGGCTG
>NZ_JAWOAI010000638.1:0-4919 GCF_033194735.1 Streptomyces sp. W16 | reverse complement strand
CGCACGACCGGGGGCGGCTTCGAGCCCGGGGGAGGCCCGGCGCTCGGGGGCGACGCGTGGCGGGCCGCCGACCGGCCCGGACAGCTGATGCCCGATGGCGGTCCTGAACACGGCTTCGGGTAACGGCCGTTGCTCCGGGTCCTTGTCCAGGCAGACGCGGATGAACGCGGCCAGGTCCGCGTCGACGGCCGCCACCTTGTCGAGGATTTCCTCCCGTGGCGGGTCGAAGGCCACCCGGTGCAACACATCGACGCCCGTACCCTCGCCGAAGGGCGCCTCCCCGGCGACGGCGTAGGTGAGCGTGGAGGCCAGTGAGAAGACGTCCGAGGCGGCGGTCACCTCCTGGCCGCGGACCTGCTCCGGGGACATGTAGGCGGGGGTGCCCACGTTCTGGCCCGTGGCGGTGATCGAGGTGCCGTCGGTGGCCTGGACGACACCGAAGTCGATGACGCGGGCGCCGTCGGCACCCAGGATGACGTTGGACGGCTTGAGGTCGCGGTGCACCAGCCCCGCGCGCCAGATCGCCTCGATCGCGCGTCCCACGTCACCCATCAGCCGCCAGGCAGCCGCCACGTCGATCGGCCCGCGCGCGTCGACCAACTGGTCAAGGGTGGGCCCGGGTATGTACTCGGTGGCGACCCACACCAGGTCCTCGTCACAGCCGCTGCCCAACAGCCGTACGATGTGCGCCCCTTGGATGCTGTCCAGGGCACCGACCTCGCGCTCGAAGCGCTTGCGGAACTGCGGGTCCTCCGCGTACTCGGGACGGATCACCTTCACGGCGGCCGGGCCGGTGCCGCCGGTGGCGTCGCGGCCGAGATAGACCCGGCCCATCCCGCCGCTGCCCAGTACCGAAAGCAACCGGTACGGCCCCGCCTGCCGGGGATCGCTCTTCCGCAACGGGACCACGGGCGGCGGTTCCATCCCCGCCGCCGCATAGGCCATCGTTTCGGACCGACCGCGGTACTCGACTGGCATGGGAACCCTGTGTCTCTCGCGTGGTGCGTGTGACGTGAGATTAGCGCAGCACCCGTGTGTGGCAGGGGAGTTGAGGGTGGAGTTGAGGGTTTCCTGTGGTGGGGGCGGACCGGAACCGGCCGTGGTGGCCAGGCGCTAGGGCCTGTCGTCTGGATCAGGCCGGCCTGGCTCACGGTGCCTTGCCGGCCGACCCGAGCGGGGTGTGGTGCGTGCAGCTGCAAGGCGGAGGAGGGCGGCGACGCGGAGCGTCGGCAACCGACGACAACGCCGCAGATGTGCGTGCCACACCCCGCGACGCCGGCATGATCCAGACGACAGGCCCTAGGGGCGATCCGTGTCGCCGAGGCTGCGTGAGATCGAGCGGGCGCAGGTCCGGGCCGCGGAGACCAGTGAGGCGCGCACCGAGTCGTCCGGGCAGACCCGGTCGGCGGACCCCGTCACGCTCACCGCCGCGACGGCGGCCCTCCACCTGTCGCGGATCGGTACGGCGATCGACGCCGTGCCGTCCCGGGCCGGTCCGGGAACGCAGGCCCAGCCGCGATCCCTGACGGCCTCCGGGCTGTCGCCGAAAGCCGTCGAACTCCCGTGGTCCGCCCAACTCGCGGGCAGTTGCGGCGACTCGGACGTGTAGGCGCCCAGGACCGCGCCCAGCGCCGTGTCCCCGAGGGGCACGACCGTGCCGGTCTCCAGGACCTGCCGTGTGTTGTCGGGGCGGAAGACATGATGGACGATCAGCACGCCCGACCGGTGCGGCACCCCCACGTGCACCGCCTCCCCGGTACTCCGGGCCAGGTCGTCGGCCCACGCCAGGGCATGGGCCCGCAACTCGTGGGTCTGCAGGTATCTGCCGCCCAGCCGTGCCAGTTCGGCGCCCAGCCCGTACTTGCCGGACACCGGATCCTGCTCGACGAAGCCCTCCTGCCGCAGCGTGCGCAGGATGCCGTACACGGTGCCCTTCGGCAGACCGAGCGAGGAGGCGGCGTCGGAGAGACCTAGCCGTCCCTCACCGGTGGCCAACAGCCGTAACAGCGCGGCGCCTCGGGACAGCGACTGGATGGGACCTGGCATGGAGTGAGTGTGGCATGCATCAATGCCTTGTGGAGTGGGGTAATTGAGACGCCGGGGGACCGGCATACGGCGGGGGCGGAATGAACAAGGGCGTGCTGAAAGGCCGTTGGGAACAGCGGGGGCAGAAGGAGCGCTCCGAGCGGCGGGCGATTCTCGGGTTCAGCCTGCCGATGTCGGTCGCCAACTACGTGCAGCAGTCCTACCTGTTGGCCGACAGCATCATCGTGGGCCACTACGTGGGGATCGACGGCCTGGCCTCCGTCGGCGCCGCCCAGCCGATCTTCTACCTCGTCAACGCCGTCTTCCTCGGGCTGGTCGGCGGATTCGCCATACGTTTCGCGAGAATGACCGGATCCGGCCATGCCGAACGGCAGGAGGACGCCGTCATCGGCCTCGCGGGCTTCACCGTGGTCTGGGCCGCGCTCTGCGTCGGACTGGTCTTCGCCGCCACCGGGTTCTTCCTCGACGCCATGGGCATCCACGGCACCGTGGCCGCCGGGAGCACGACCTATCTGCGGACCCTGTCCCTGGGATTCGCCGGCATGTTCGGCATCGGCGCGCTCGGCGGCTTCCTGCGCGGGCTCGGCGACTCCCGCACGGTCATGTACATCATGGTGTTCAGCAGCCTGCTCAACATCGCCCTCGCCTGGAGCTTCGTGGCCGTGCTGGGACTGGGGCTGCGCGGAGCGGCCCTCGGGACGGTGACGGCCAGTTCGCTGGCCTTCGTGGCCGGCCTCGTCCTGGTGGCCCGCCGGCACGGCATCCACCGCTACCGCAGCAGCCTGCCCGAACTGGCCCGGCAGGCGGGCTCGGCCCTGCGCCTCGGCTTTCCGGTCGGCATCCAGCACGTCCTGCTCTCGCTCGGCACCATGGTCCTGACCTCGCTGATCGCCCCGTTCGGCACGGCCGCCATCGCGGCCTTCAGCATCGCCGCCCGGCTGGAGGCCCTCGCCGGGCGCTTCTACCTCGACCTGTCCGGCGCGGTGACCGTCTTCGTGGCCCGGCACACCGGCGCCGGGGACGCCGAACGGGCCCGGCGGGTACTGCTCGACGCGCTGCGGATCTGCCTGTGGGGGACGGTGGCGGAGTCCTTGCTCGTGATCCTGCTGCGGCACGACATCGCCGCCGCGTTCACCACCGACGAGCCGGTCCGCGCCATCGTCGGCACCTACATCCTCATGACGTATCCGTTCTTCCTCCTCTACTCGGCGATGGCGGTCGTCCACGGCTTTCTGAACGGCATCGGCCGGACCGTCTTCCCCCTGGTGTGCACGATGCTGTCGTTCCTGGTGGCCCGGGTCCCCACGGCGTCCCTCCTGAAGGGACCGCTCGGTCTGGACGGCATCATCTGGGCGGTACCCATCGGCTGGTTCATCGGCCTGGCCTACACCGCGTTCGCCGTACGCCGGTACATCAGGGACCCCCGAACCATTTCGTAAGGCGCGCACCAAGGGCCGTACAACTCATCCCCAACAACAAGTGTCTCGTAGGGCAACAACACTTGTCCCGGGGGGGATGTCTTGATCAAGGTGAGCGTTGTCGTGCCGATCTACAACGCCGGTTCCTACATAGAGCGTTGTGCGCCATCACTCGTCAACCAGAGCCTGGGAGCGGACGCCTACGAGGTCGTGTACGTCGACGACGGGTCGACGGACGACTCGGCCGAACGCCTCGGACGGCTGGCCGAGGCGCACCCGCACGTCCGGGTCCACCGGCAGGAGAACTCCGGCTGGCCGGGCAGGCCGCGGAACGTGGGGATCGATCTGTCCAGGGGGAAGTACGTCCAATTCGTGGACCAGGACGACGAGTTGTCGTACGAGGCGCTGGAGCGGCTGTACGCGCTGGCGGAGCGCAACGGGTCGGACGTCGTGCTGGGCAAGGTGCACGGGACGATGCAGGGGCCCAGCAATGTGTTCAAGCGGACCGTCGAGCGGTGCACCATCGCCGACGCGCCGCTCTTCGAGAGCCTGACGCCGCACAAGATGTTCCGCCGGGACTTCCTGCACGAACACGGGATCCGCTTCCCGGAGGGACGGGTCAGGCTGGAGGACCAGTTGTTCATGGCGCGCACCTATGTGCGGGCCAAGACGGTGTCGATACTGGGCAGTTACCCCTGCTACCGGTGGAACCGGCGCGAGGACGGCGGCAACAACAGCAGCCGCCGGATCACCCCCGACGACTACTACGGCCACCTCGGCAACGTTGTCGAGGCGATCAAGGAGGGCACACCGCCGGGCGACCTCCAGGACCGGCTGCTGCGCCGTTCGTACCGGGTGGAACTGCTGCGGCCGGTCAGCGAGCCACGCGTGCTGCGCCGTAGCGGAAAGGATCTGGAGGCGTACTTCACCACCGTCCGCCGCATGGCGCTGACGAGCTATCCGCCGGGGGTGCGCGAAGGACTCCCGGCGATCAGCCGACTGCGGGCGGAGCTGCTGGAGCGCAGCCGGCTCGACTCCCTGGTCGAACTCGCCCGCCGCACCGAGCGGATCAGGGCCCGGGTCGAGGTCGACGACATGCGCTGGCGCAACGGCAGACTGGTGATCCGGACCCGGATCGGCATGGTCCGAGGCGACGGCGAGCCGCTGACCGTCGTGGAGCGCGGCGGACGCATGCTGCTCGACCCCGAACTCCTCGACGGCATCGGCGGGGCCGAGGACTGGGAGGTCCCCGACCCCTTCTCCGCCGCGCACGGGGAACTCATCGTCCACGACACCGCGGGCAATCACTGGTGGTATCCCGACGGAGAGCTTCCGCCGGCCCTGGAACCGCTGGGCGGCGACCGCCACCGGGTCGTGGTCGCCGGTGAGACGGTCATCGACCCGCTGACCCTCGCCGGCGACGAGCCCATGGCCCCCGGCGCCTACCAGGTCTGG
>NZ_JAWOAI010000637.1:0-4924 GCF_033194735.1 Streptomyces sp. W16 | reverse complement strand
CTCGCACTCGCGGCCGGGGCGGCCACGGCGGCAGGCGGCGTCCTGCTGCTGCCGTTCACCGCGCCGTCCCACGGCGGCGACAGGACAGCGATCCTCAAGCCGGGAGCGACCCTCGCCCTGATAGCCCGCACAGGCCGGCTACGGCGCACCGTCTGCCTGACGATGGTCGTCGCCCTGAGCGTCGCCGCGCTGCCGATCACAGCGGTCCACCTGACGAAGACTCTCGGCACCGCGCCGGCCACCGCGGCACTGCTGATCGCCGCCTACGGCCTCGGCAATCTCAGCGGGTCCATAGCCGTGCTGGCCTTCCCTCTCACCGGCGCCCCGGACCGGCTGATGCGCCGCCTCGCCCTGGGCGTGGCCGCCGGCCTCCTCACCGTGACCGTGAGCCCTGCCTTCGCGGTGTCCGTCGCGGCCTACGCCCTCACCGGGATCCTCAACTCCTTCTTCTTCGCCTCCACCCTCGCGGCCCGCACGGAGTACGCGCCGAGTGGAGCGCGCGGCCAGGTCTTCATCTGGGTCGCGGCCCTGAAGATCACGTCCGGATCCGCCGGCACGGCACTGGCCGGTTCCCTGACGGGCGTGACCGTCAGACTGCCTCTGGTCATCGGCCTCCTGGCCGTCTCCGCTGCCGTCGTTGCCGCGACCGTCGAGACGCGCTTCGCGAGAGCCGACGAGAAGCACCCGTGACCCCGTGCCGGGCGAATTGTCTTAGGGACGGTGCGTTGTGACCGGATATCGCCGAACCGCCTTCGCGGAACGGCCTGCTGGAATTTCGCGAAGGTCGTTCGGCGAGGGATGCTGCGATCCACGATCCATACCGGAACAAGGGAATGGGCGTCTCATGGCGTCACGATGACCCGGTACTGGGAGATTTTTGCCGGAACCATTGCTGCGCCTACCGGTTGTACAACTACTTCGAGTGGTAGCCCGTCGGCTCGATGGATTTGCGGCGAAGTTTGCGCACAAGTGCAAGCCAGGTCGGGCTGTTCCGGAACCCTGGCATCCCCCTGGAGCGCCGTCGCCGCACACACCTCTCGGTGAACTTCGCGTTCAGAAAGTCCCGTTGGCCTCGTTGACATGCCATCAGCACACACGTTTCACTCGACACTCGTGCATGGCAACGTTGTCAGGCCGTCGGGGGCGACCGGAACTGTTGCCTGTCGCCGACGTTCCGAGGCTTTCGGCGCGTCGGCACCTTTTGTGCCAGGCACGAATTGCTGCGGAGGCAACCGATGGTGAGACCCCGACATTCAATTGCGCCACGTGACCGCAAGAGATCCCGCCGGCATTTGGCCCTGTTCTGCGTTCTGGGCATGGCCGTCCTACCGCTGCCGGCAGTGGGCAACGCCTATGCCGCGAGCGGCGCGACGCCGGCCTTGGTGACGGACCCCGCGTCCCTCGTCAACCCCCTCATCGGCACCTCCGGTGCGGTGGACACCTTCCCCGGCCCCGACATGCCTGCCGGCATGGTCCAGTGGGGTCCCGACACGACGCCCGACCGCCCCGACGGCGGCGGCTACGAGTACAACGACAACAAGATCTCCGGCTTCAGCCTCACCCACATCTCGGGCCCGGGCTGCCCCGTTGCGGGCGACCTGCCCATCCTGCCGGTGACCGGCGCGCTGTCGGGCGACCTCGGCAACGCGTCCGCCGGCTTCAGCCACACCGACGAGCAGGCGAGGCTCGGCTCCTACAAGGTCACCGACGCGAACGGCGTCAAGACCGAGTTGACCGACACCACCCGTGCAGGCCTGGGACGCTTCACCTTCCCCGCGGGGCAGCAGGCGAACCTGCTGTTCAAGCTCAGCGGCGGTGCCACACAGATCGACGGAACCCGCGTCCAGGTCGTGAACGACCAGGAGATCAGCGGCGCGATCGACAGCGGTCACTTCTGCGGCGCCGCCAACAGGTA
Organism: Streptomyces sp. W16; assembly: GCF_033194735.1. NCBI lineage: Bacteria > Bacillati > Actinomycetota > Actinomycetes > Kitasatosporales > Streptomycetaceae > Streptomyces > Streptomyces sp. W16. The sequence continues at coordinate 3,009 of NZ_JAWOAI010000637.1, read as the reverse complement.
CACGCTGCACTTCGACATCAAGTTCGACCGGCCGTTCGCCGCGAGCGGCACCTGGGTCGGCGGCACCATCACCCCCGACGCGACCTCGCTGAAGGCCGGCAAGGTCCAACTGGCCCCGCAGAAGGCGAAGTCGGCGCCGCTGAAGGAGAAGCACTTCACCGTCCCGGCGAAGCCGTCCCCGACGATCCACGCGAGCGGCAACAACCACTCCGGTACGCCGTCCCCGGCGGCGAGCGCCGGTGCCGTACCCCGCTCGACCGCAGCGGCCAAGGCCGCCCAGCCGCCCACCACCGGCGCGAACGGCATGTACCTGACCTTCGACACCGCCTCGAATCCCACGGTGAACGCGAAGGTCGGCATCTCCTACACGAGCGACGCCGGAGCGGCGAACAACCTGTCCACCGAGATCAAGAAGTGGGATGTCGCCGCCGTCGAGCAGGCCAACCACGACGCCTGGAACACGGTGCTGACCAAGCTTCAGATCGGCGGCGGCACCGCGGACAAGCAGACGCAGTTCTACACCGCGCTCTACCACGCGCTGCTGCACCCGAACGTCTTCTCCGACGACAACGGCCAGTACATGGGCATGGACAACCAGATCCACACGCTGGCCAAGGGGCAGAAGGCCCAGTACGCCAACTACTCGGGCTGGGACACCTACCGCTCCCAGACTCAACTCATGGCGATGGTCGAGCCCAAGGTCGCCGGTGACGTCGTCACCTCGATGCTCAACGGGTACGACCAGACAGGCCTGTTGCCCAAATGGGCCTCGAACAACGGCGAGAGCTATGTGATGGTCGGCGACCCGGCAGCCGGAATCATCGCCGACGCATACGCCTTCGGCGCCACCAACTTCGACACCGACAAGGCCCTTGCAGCCCTCCAGCACGAGGCCACCGTCCCGAACAACGACCGCCCCGGTGAGTCCGTACGGAACGCGAAGGGCTACCTCCCGCTCGACGAGAACGACTACAACTGCTGCAACTTCTACGGCCCCGTCTCCACCCAACTGGAGTACGACTCCGCCGACTACGCGATCGCGGCCTTCGCGAAGTCGCTCGGAAAGACCGCCGTCTACGAGAAGTTCGCCACCCGCGCCCAGGACTGGATGAACGTCTTCAATCCGCAGACCGGCTACATGCAGGCCAAGAACAAGGACGGCCAGTTCGTCGGCGGTTTCACCCCGGGCACCTCGAACGGTTTCGTGGAGGGCACCTCCGCCCAGTACACGCCGATGGTCCCCTTCAACCTGCGCCAGCTCATCCAGGCGCGCGGCGGCGACACGGCGTACTCCTCCTACCTGGACAGCCTGCTCGACAACATCACGCAGCCGGGCAACACCGACGCCGACCTGAGCAACGAGCCCAGTGTGGAGATCCCCTGGGAGTACGACTACACGGGCCAGCCGTGGAAGACCCAGGCTGCCGTCCGCGAGGCCCAGAAGGACCTGTACTTCAACGCGCCGGTCGGCTCGTTCGGCAACGACGACCTCGGCGCGATGAGCTCCTGGTACGTCTGGTCCGAGCTCGGCATGTACCCGGAGACCCCGGGCGCGGACACCCTGGCGCTCGGCAGCCCGGCGTTCCCGGAGGCCAAGGTGACCTTCGGCAACGGCAAGACCGTGGGGATCAACGCCCCGCAGGCCGCGCCCGACGCGCCGTACGTGCAGGCGCTCGCGGTCAAGGGCAAGGCGTGGAACACCTCCTGGCTGAGCTATCAGCAGTTCCAGGGCGCGGGCACGCTCGACTTCACGCTCGGCACCGCGCCGAACAAGTCCTGGGCGTCCGACCCCTCGTCGGCGCCGCCGTCGGACACCACGGGCGGAGGACGGGTGCTGGCCGCGACCGGCCCCTCCAGCGACGGCCTTGTGCTTCAGCCGGGCGCATCCGGTGACGGCACACTCGACCTGACCAACCTCGGCAGCACGGCCGTCACGGTCGACTGGAAGGCGACGGCGCCCTCCGGCGTCACGCTGGACACGTCGTCCGGTTCGCTGACGGTGCCCGCCACGGGCAGCGCCGAGGCCAAGGTCAAGGTGATGGCGGGCGCGGGCGAAGGAACCTACCCGGTCGCCTTCGCGCTGACCGACCACAGCACCGGTGCGGCCCTGAGCGGGGCGACCCTCCGCGTGGCCGTGGCCAAGGCCGGTGCGCTGTGGCCGTACGACACCAACGAGGGCATCTACCCCGACGGCACCTCCTTCTCGGGCGGATTCGACAACGGTGGCTGGGCCTTCTCGCAGAACGCCCTGTCGGCGACCGGCGTTACGAGCGGTTCCACCGTCACCGCCGACGGCATCTCCTACACCTGGCCGACGGTGACGTCCGGGCAGTTGGACAACCTGGAGATGGCAGGCCAGACCATCCCGATGCCGACCGGTACGTCAGGCGCGTCACTGGGCCTCCTGGGCACGGCGACCAACGCGCCGACAGACGGCAGCGGGGTCTCGGGCACGGTCACCGTCACCTACACGGACGGCACCTCCTCGAAGGCAACCGTCGGCTTCTCGGACTGGACACTCAACGGCGGCGGCAGCCAGCCCCTCGCGGGGGACACGACCGCCGTCACGACTCCCTACCGGAACACCGGGAGCGGAGGCCGCGACAACGTCAAGGCCTATGTCTTCGCCACGAAGGTCCCGCTGGACGCGTCCAAGCAGGTCGCGTCGATCACGCTGCCGGTGACAGGCTCGTCGGGCGCCGACCACCTGTTCGCGTACGGCTTCGGCCAGTAAGGGAGTTGAGGCACTGGCGGTCCTGATGACGCCGGGTCGGTTCTCGGACGCGAGTCCGGGAACCGGCCCCTCAATTGTCTTCTCCCGCCCCATTGTGGTGCGCCCTGCGCACCCTTACTGTTCGACTTTGCCTGAGTCTGTTTGATGCTGTTCGCCCAGTCGGTCTGGAGGCCGCCGTGCGGGGTAGTCGGAACGGTTCAGAGGGTGCGAGACCCGGTCGACGTAGGTGGTGGAGGGCGGCCCTCGCGGCGACCGCGACCATCGCCCTGGCGGCG
>NZ_JAWOAI010000636.1:0-4927 GCF_033194735.1 Streptomyces sp. W16 | reverse complement strand
CGGCTCCGCCCCGACCAGCGCCGCCGCGCCCTGACCGCCGAACAGGCCGTCGGCGAGGCCCTGGACGATCTCGACGGCGCGGGCTGGCACGCCCTCCATTCCATCCCACTCCCCGGCGGCGACCGCCTCCACCACCTGGTGATCGGCCCCGGCGGCCTCTTCGCCGTACACACGCTGTACGCCCGCAAGCAGCGGGTCAGGATCGCCGACCCCATGGTCGCGCTGGGCCGCCGCGACCCGCTCCCGCTGCTCCGCCGGGTCCGCTCCGACGCCGACCGCGCGTCCTACGCCCTCACCGCTGAGGTCCACCCGGTCCTCGCCCTGGCCGGTCCGGCCGACGTCACGGTGACGACTCCGCTCCGCGAGGTCCGCGTCCTCCAGGACACGGAACTGCCCGGACTGGCAAGGACGGGTGGGGTGTTGAAGCCGGCGGATGTGGAGGCACTGCACGCGATGGCGCGGGACCGGCACACGTGGGGGAAGGTGTGAGCTACTTCAGCGGCCTGAAGTAGCGGGCGAGCGTGAGGTCACCGATGCGCGTGCCGATCCGGTTGGCGACGATGTCGCTCGTGCGGAAGTGGATCCCGCCCCAGACCCGGGCGTTGATCACGTCCTGGTTGTAGGCGGCCGCGGTCGCGTACGTACGGGTGGTGCCCGTCACGGCCGACGAGATACGGAAGTCGATGTCGCCGCCGGTCAGGCGGGACAGGACGCGCATCGCCGCGCCGTCGTTGGTGCAGTGACCGCTCATGTAGTCCGGGTAGGGCGGCGTGTCGAGCAGCGGTACCCAGGACGGGTCCGGTGCGGTGGCCGGGTTGCCGTCGGTGTCGGCCAGCCGGATCGCGGTGATGGGGCGCCACTGGCCGTAGGTCAGCTTGGTGTTCCACGCGGTGATCGCGGCGTCGGCCGTTGCCGTGCCCACGGCCGCGAACAGCCGGGCCGCGTCCACGAGGCCCAGCCCGTGGCGGGTGCTGTAGCCGCGGAGGGCGGCCTGGAACTGCACCGGCAGCACGTCACCGAAGAACAGCCCGGTCTCGGTCTGCGCGGCGGTCCGCGCCGAGCCGGTCCTCGCGCCCATGGCCTTCACCTCGGCGAAGTCCCTTGCGTACCGCTTGGAAGTGAGCTCGGGCGGTGGTCCCGGCCGCAGCTGATCCGGTGAGTCGAGCAGCATCGGCCGGACCTTCGCGAGCCACGGCACGGCCATCGGCGCGTTGGCGGGCGGGGTGGGCCGCCAGACTCCGGGCGCGGGCGGTTTGTCGAACGTGACCGGGGCACCGCGCCCGTCGTTCTTGCGCAACTGCACGATCCTCGCGGCGGCCCGCTCGCCGAAGGCGACTCCCTGGTTCTCGGCCGTCCCGTCGGGGATCTTCGCGAGGGAGGCGGTGTAGGCGGCGTCGAGCCGGGCCTGTGACGCCGGGAAGTAGGTGAGCAGGATGCGGTGGGCGGCGGCTGCGGCGGCGGCCTCCGGGGAGGCGGACCGGGGCCCGCGCTCGTGCCACTTGTACTCGGTGTAGCGGCCCTCGATGCCGACGACCGCGTTGTAGACGGCGGCCGAGACGAAGCCGTACCAGAGGGACTGTTCCGCTCCGGGACGCTTGGCGTCGCCGTTGACCGTGGCCACGGCTGTCTCGCTCCAGTCGTTGATCACCTCGGCGTTCGCGGCGGGTGCGGAAACCGCGGCGGCGGCCGGGGCCCAGGGCGCGGCGCCCAGGGCAAGGACCGTCAGGCCGGCGAGGAGGCCGCGGCGGACGATGCGGGAGCGTGGTGCTGTCAGTCCATGCTGGTCCTTACTCATGGGTGACCCCCTTGGGCTGTTTTTGTTGGGCCAAGGGTGGACCTGTCGCCGGGGCGGACCGGGGAATTCCGCGTTTTGGTCAGCCCGCTGAACTCAGGCCGCTGAACTCAGGGCAGCGGAGCGGCGTGCCCCGGGTCGAGGAGCGGGGCGAGCAGATCGCCGTGAACCCGCAGGCGGGGGCCCATGTCCGGGGCGAGGAAGGCGAGTTGGTGAGGGGAGCGGCACGCCTCGATCTCTTCCCAGGACACGGGCGCCGAGACGGTCGGTTCGGACCGCGCCCGCAAGGTGTACGGCGCGGCGGTCGTCTTCCGTGCCGCGTTCTGGCTCCAGTCGACGAACACCTTCCCCGGCCGCAGACTCCGCGTCATCCGGTGGACGACGAGTCGCGGCATGGCCTTCTCGGCCTCGACGGCCAGTGACTTCGCGTACTCGACGGTCCGCTCCGAAGGCACCGGCTCCACCCCCGCCAGCAGATGGAGTCCCTTCGCCCCGGACGTCTTGGCGTACGCCGGGATCCCGTCGGCGGCGAGCCGCTCGCGCAGCCAGAGGGCGACCTCGCAGCACTCGACGACCGTCGCCGGTGCCCCCGGATCGAGGTCGAAGACCAGCCGGTCGGCTTCCCCCGGCGCCCCGATCACCCACTGCGGGGTGTGGAACTCGGTGACGAGGTTCGCCGCCCACATCAAGGACGCCAGGTCCTGCACCAGCACCATCCGGGCCGGCCCCTCCGACCTGGGCACCTCGGCGGTGGTGACCCAGTCGGGCGTACCGGGCGGCACGTTCTTGGTGAAGAAGAGCTGGCCCCCGGGCCCGTCCGGATACCGCAGGAAGGAAACCGGCCGGTCACGCAGATGGGGCAGCAGAACCTCGGCCGTGGTCGCGTAGTAGTGCAGGACCTCGCCCTTGGTGAAGCCGTCCGCCGGGTACAGCACCTTCTCCAGGTTGCTGAGCGCGAGCCTTCGCCCCTCCACCTCTGTGATCGGCGTCATACGATGAGAATCCCACGGAAACGCGATAAATCGGACGCGAGCCGGAATCGGAAGGCGGGTGCGGCAGGTGCGATCCATATGGAACGGCGCCATCTCCTTCGGCCTGGTCAGCATCCCGATCAAGCTGGTGAACGCGACCGAGAGCCACTCCGTCTCCTTCCGCCAGATCCACACCGAGGACGGCGGTCGCATCCGCTACCGCAAGGTCTGCGAACTGGAGGACCGCGAGGTCACCCAGGCCGAGATCGGCAAGGCGTACGAGGACGCGGACGGCACGATGATCCCGATCACGGACGAGGACCTGGCCCAGCTGCCGATCCCCACGGCGAGGACGATCGAGATCGTGGCCTTCGTGCCGGCCGACCGGATCGATCCCCTCCAGATGGACGCGGCCTACTACCTCTCCGCGAACGGCGTCCCCGCCGCCAAGCCGTACACACTGCTGCGCGAGGCGCTGAAGCGCAGCCAGAAAGTGGCCATCGCGAAGTACGCGCTGCGGGGCCGCGAACGCCTCGGCATGCTGCGCGTGGTCGACGACGTGATCGCCATGCACGGGCTGCTCTGGCCGGACGAGATCCGGGTCCCCGAGGGCGTCGCCCCCGACACCAGCGTCACCGTCCGCGACAAGGAACTCGACCTCGCGGACGCCCTGATGGACACGCTGGGCGAGGTCGACCTCGCCGACCTCCACGACGACTACCGCGAGGCCGTCGAGGAGATGATCACCGCCAAGGCCTCCGGCGAACGGCCCGCCGACTCCCCGGCCCCGGCCCACAGCGGCAAGGTCCTCGACCTGATGGCGGCCCTGGAGAAGAGCGTCCGCGAGGCGAAGGAGTCGCGCGGCACGGAACCGGCCAAGAAGGCCGACGTCAGACCCCTCGCCAAGAAGTCGACGACCAAGAAGACGACGAAGCAGACGACGACAAAGCAAACGACGGCGAAGAAAGCCCCGCCGAAGAAGACGCCACCACGGAAGCGAACGGCGTAGGGGACCGCAGCGCCCCAAGGGGCGCGGGGCTGTGTCGATATGCGGCTCCGCCGCGTGGGCGCGACCAGCCACGACGCAGCAGCAGACGGACGACGGCAAGGTGCGGCCCTACGCCACCCGCCGCAACGCCAACACCGCGTTGTGCCCCCCGAACCCGAACGAGTTGCTCAACGCGAGATCCCCGGCCCCCGCTCCGGCCCCGGACAACTCCCGCGCCACCCCCGTCACCACATCCAGCCCGATCGCCTCGTCCAGCCCCTCGCCGCCGCCCACGGTCGGCGGCACCACCCCGTGATGCAACGTGAGCACCGTGGCCACGGCCTCGACCCCGCCGGCCGCCCCCTGCAGATGCCCGAGGTGCCCCTTGAGCGCGGTGACGGGCACGGCCCGCCGCCCGAACACGGCCCGCAGCGCCTCCGCCTCCGCGAGATCGCCCTCCACCGTCGCCGTGGCATGAGCGTTCACGTGTACGACGTCCACGACATGCCCGCCCGCGTCCCGCACCGCCCGCCGCACCGCGAGCGCGACCCCGGCACCCGTGGGATCCGGCGCAGCCATGTGGTGCGCGTCGGCGGACAGTCCCCAACCGGCGGCCTCGCAGTAGATCCGCGCTCCACGCGCGCGTGCGTGCTCCTCGGCCTCCAGGACGAGCACCCCCGCGCCCTCCCCGTTCACGAACCCGTCCCGGTCCTTCCCGAACGGCCGTGACGGAGACGAACCGTCCGCCGGCCCGTGCGTGGACAGGGCCCGCATCGCGGCGAACGACGCCATGATCGCCGGCGTGACGACCGCCTCGGCCCCGCCCGCGAGGGCGATGTCGACCCGGCCGTACCGTATGCGGTCGATGGCCGCCCCGATCGCCTCGGTGCCGGAGGCGCACGCGGCGGTGACCGTGCGGGCCTCGCCGGTGATGTGCAGGTCGAGGGAGACCTGGGACGCGGCCTGCGAGGGCACGGTCATGGGGGTGGTGAGCGGGGAGACGGCACGCGGCCCCTTGTCCCGCAGTTTGCGGTCGCCGCCGACGAGGACGGAGGCGTCCCCGAGAATCGCGCCGAGACTGACACCGACCCGCTCCGGATCGAGCCCGCTCTCCCGCGTGCCGCCCGCCACGAATCCGGCGTCGCCCCACGCCTCCCGCGCGGCGAGCACGGCGAA
>NZ_JAWOAI010000635.1:0-4949 GCF_033194735.1 Streptomyces sp. W16 | reverse complement strand
CATGGGCCGCGGCACGGCGTCCTACGGCGAGCAGCCGCCCCGGAGGCTGTGATGGCCGTCGGGGGGCCGGGTGTCCCGGAGCCCGAGCGGGACGAGAAGGGCGGTGTCCGTACGGCCCTGGCGGGGCTGACCACCCGCGGTCGCTCGTTCCTGGCCGCCGGAATCGCGGCGGCCGTCTGCGCGTACGTCCTGGGGCAGGGCGATCTGCTCCGGGTCGGACTGCTGCTGGCCGTGCTGCCCCTGGTCTGCGCGACCGTGCTCTATCGCACCCGGTACCGGGTCGCCGGCAGCCGCCGGCTCTCCCCCGCGCGCGTGCCGGCCGGCAGCGAGGCCCGCGTCCATCTGCGGATGGACAACGTCTCGCGGCTGCCCACGGGCCTGCTGATGCTCCAGGACCGGGTGCCGTACGTGCTCGGTCCGCGCCCCCGGTTCGTCCTGGACCGGGTGGAGGCGGGCGGCCGGCGCGAGGTGTCCTACCGGGTCCGCTCCGACCTGCGTGGCCGCTACCCCCTGGGCCCGCTGCAGCTGCGTCTGACGGACCCGTTCGGGATGTGCGAACTGACCCGCTCCTTCTCGACGTTCGACACCCTGACCGTGATCCCGCGCGTGGAGGCCCTGCCCCCGGTCCGCCTCAGCGGCGAGGCCAAGGGGTACGGCGACGGACGGAACCGCTCGCTGGCCCTGGCCGGCGAGGACGACGTGATCCCGCGCGGCTACCGCTACGGCGACGACCTGCGCCGCGTGCACTGGCGTTCCACCGCCCGCTACGGCGAGCTGATGGTGCGCCGCGAGGAGCAGCCGCAGCGCGCCCGTTGCACGGTGCTCCTCGACACCCGGGGCATCGCCTTCGCGGGACAGGGCCCCGACTCGGCCTTCGAGTGGGCCGTGTCGGGCGCGGCCTCCGTCCTGGTGCACATGCTGGAACGGGGCTTCTCCGTACGGCTGTTGACGGACACCGGCAACTCGGTGCCGGGCGAGGGCGCCGACGGGTTCGCGGGCGCGAGCCAGGAGTCGGCGGACGCGGCCGGGCTGATGATGGACACCCTCGCGGTGATCGACCACTCGGACGGCGCCGGCCTGTCCCGGGCCTACGACCTGCTGCGCGGCGGAAACGAAGGGTTGCTGGTGGCCTTCTTCGGCGACCTCGACGAGGAACAGGCGGCGATCGTCGCCCGGATGCGGCAGCGCAGCGGGGGCGCCCTCGCCTTCGTGCTGGACAGCGGCGGCTGGGTGCGCGAGCCGACCGACGTACCCGGACCGGAGAACGAGCAGGAGGATCGGCTGCGGATGCTGCGCGACGCGGGCTGGACCGCCGTGGGCGTGCCGCGCGGCGCGTCCCTGACCGAGCTGTGGCAGCAGGCCGACCGGGAGCGCAACGGCATCACCGCGGCCGGTCTCGGGGAGGGATGGGGATGAGCGGGCGGGCACGACTGGCGCTCGGCGCCTGGGTGGCGACAATGCTGGCGTCCACCGCGCTGATCCCCCTGGTCTCCCCGGCGATCTGGATCTTCCAGGCCGGCTTCATGCTGGCGATCCAGGCCGGGGTGGGCGCGGCGACCCGGCGGGTCCCGCTGGCCCGGCCGCTGACCGTCGCGGCGCAGGCCCTGGTCACGCTGCTGATGCTGACCCTGGTCTTCGCCCGTGAGCAGGCCTTCGCCGGGATCGTCCCGGGCCCCCAGGCCTTCCAACACTTGGCCGACCTGCTGCAGCAGGGCTCGGACGACGTCTCCCGGTACGCGATCCCGGCCCCGCTGCACGACGGCATCCGGCTGATGATCATCGGCGGTGTGCTGGTGGTCGGCCTCGCGGTGGACACGCTCGCGGTCACCTTCCGCAGCGCGGCCCCGGCCGGGCTGCCGCTGCTCGCCCTGTACTCGGTGGCCGCCGGACTCTCCAACAGCAGCGCCGACTGGCTGTGGTTCCTGCTCGCGGCGGCGGGCTATCTGATGCTGCTCCTGTCCGAGGGCGGGGACCGGCTCGCCCAGTGGGGCCGGGTCTTCGGCGGGGCGCCACGCACCGCCCCGGGTTCGGACTCCTCCGGACCGCTCGCCCCGGTCCGCACCGGGCGGCGGATCGGCGCGGTCGCGCTGGCCATCGCCCTGCTGCCGCTGCCCACGATCTCGGGCGGTCTGCTGGACGCCACCGGGACCGGCGTGGGCTCGGGCGTCGGGGGCGGCGGCACGATCTCCGCGGTCAACCCGCTGGTCTCGCTGCGTGACAGCCTGAACGTGGACGAGAACCGCCAGGTCCTGTCCCTGCGCACCGACTCGAACGACCTCTCGGACATGTATCTGCGGATCGTGTCCCTGGACGACTTCGACGGCACCACCTGGAAGCCGTCGCAGCGGCACATCGAAGGCGTGCCGAACACGTTCCCCACGCCGACCGGTCTCGGCGCCGACGTCAAGCGCTCGAAGATCACGACCCGGATCTCGGCCGCGGACTGGTACGCCCAGGACTGGCTGCCGATGCCGTACCCGCCCAGCCGCGTGAACATCGAAGGCAGCTGGCGCTACGAGCCCGTGGGCATGACGGTCGTCGGGGACCACGGTCAGAACACGCGGGGTGTGAGCTACACGGTCACCAGCCTGGACGTGGAGCCGACCGCGGAGCAGCTGGCCACCGCGCCGGCACCGTCGAAGGCCCTGGAGACCCAGTACACCAAGGTGCCGAAGTCGCTGCCGGCGGTGGTGGCCGCGACCGCCCGCCGGGTCACCGCGGGCTCGGCCAACGCGTACGAGCAGGCGGTCAAGCTCCAGGACTACTTCGCGGTGACCGGCGGCTTCCAGTACGACACCCGGGTGGACGTCGGTACCGGCCGCAACGCGATAGCGAAGTTCCTGAAGGACAAGCAGGGCTTCTGTGTCCACTTCTCCTTCGCGATGGCGGCGATGGCCCGCACCCTGGGCATTCCGGCCCGGGTCGCGGTGGGCTTCGCACCCGGCACCCCGGAGGCGGACCAGACGGTGTCTGTGGGCCTGAAGGACGCGCACGCCTGGCCCGAGCTGTACTTCGAGGGCATCGGCTGGACCCGCTTCGAGCCGACCCCCAACCGGGGCTCGGTGCCGTCGTACACCCAGTCGACCACTCCTGGCAGCGACATCCCGGACCCGGCCAGCTCCTCGGCCGCGACGAGCACGGCGCCCTCGGCCGCTCCCTCGGCGAGCGAGAGCTGCACGGCCCAGCTGAAGAAGCTGGAGGGCTGCGCGAGCCAGGCCCCGGCGATCGCGGCGGGCGACGACGGCAGGGGCCCGTGGTGGTATCTGCGGATGTCGCTGCTGGGCCTGGGCGCGCTGTTGCTGCTGACGGTCCCGTTCTCGCCGATGCTGTGGCGGGCCCGGGCGCGCTCGGTACGGCTGGGAGCGCACGGTCGTACGGCGGCGGACGCGGCCGTCCACACGCTGGCGGTCTGGGAGGAACTGACCGATACGGCCTGGGACTTCGGGATCTCGCCGGACGAGTCGCTGACCCCGCGCAAGGCCGCCGACCGGATCGTGCGACTCGGGCATCTCGATCCGCCGACCGCCGCCTCGGTGCACCGGGTGGCGGACGCCGTGGAGCAGGTCCTCTACGCCCCCCGGCCGCAGTTGGCGGCGGGGCTCGCGCAGGACGTGCGCCGGGTGGTCGTCGGTTTCCAGGACACGGCCGGCCGCTCCACACGGCTGCGCGCACTGGTCGCCCCGCGCTCGACCGTCCGGGTGGTGTGGGCGATGTCGGCCTGGTGGGCGTCCGTGACGGCGCGGGCGGCGGAGATCCGGCCGACCCTGCGCAAGCCGTCGGGACAGCAGGGCTGAGGCTCGCCTCCGCGGAAGCAGCGGAGGGGTCAGGGCATACGGGAGGGGGTGACCACCGGTCCGGTGGTCACCCCCTCACTCGTGTTCTGGGGCGCCTCGCGTGGTGCGGAGCCGGGCCGCCGTTACTGGCCCTGTTGCTCGTCGCGGCGGCGCTGCCAGCGCTGCTCGATACGATCCATGACCGAGCGCCGCTGCCGTCCCTGACGGCGGGCGTGCGGAGCGCCCGCGGCGGGCTGTTCGCCAGGCTTCGGAGCCTTGCGCCAGCCGGTCACGGCGAGTACCGCACAGCCCAGCATGACGAGGAATCCCACCACGCTGACCCAAATCTGCTTTGCGACCATTCCTGCCATGAGGAGCGCAATACCTACGAGGAAGCCGGCCACCGCCTGGTAGACCCGTCGCCGGGTGTACGTGCGCAGCCCGCTTCCCTCAAGCGCTGTCGCGAACTTGGGATCTTCGGCGTACAGCGCTCGCTCCATCTGCTCGAGCATTCGCTGCTCGTGCTCAGAGAGCGGCACGGAGTCCTCCTCATCGTGCAGTCGCCGGGGCGACCCGGGGGGTCCCTTCAGGATAGGCAGGGAATCGCCCCCGTGAAACCCGCCCCTCTACGCCAATTGACCAACCGGAATCCGCCATGGCCGTTCCGGCTCGCTGAAGCTTCCATTCCCCAGCAGCCGTCCCGTCATGCCGGGCGGTCTCCCTCGATCATACGGCGCCGGGCCCGCGATCGGGGGGCCTGTGGCGTACTCCATGTGCGGCCGAGCCCCTGATCAGGGCTCCGTCACGGGAGGGCCCTCACGCCTCGCCGGCACCCCGGGTCTCGCCGAGCACATGAAGCTGCGTGGCCACGGAGTGGAACGCCGACAGCTCGGCCACCGCGGCCTCCAGCTTCAGCAGCGCGTCCAGGGCGCCGGGCTCGGTGTCCACGAGCACACCGGGAACCAGGTCGGCGAAGACCCGCACCCCGTGCACGGCGCCGACGTCGAGGCCCGCGCCCTCGACGAACGCGGTGAGCTGCTCGGCGGTGAAGCGGTGCGGGACTGGGTCGGCGGCGCCCCAGCGGCCGTTCGGGTCGTCGAGGGCGTGGCGGGCCTCCGTGAAGTGGCCGGCGAGGGCGCGCGCGAGGACGGCACCGCCGAGTCCGGCGGCGAGCAG
>NZ_JAWOAI010000634.1:0-4957 GCF_033194735.1 Streptomyces sp. W16 | reverse complement strand
CCGGGGTCTGGGCCGCCCGGTGCACGCCCTGGCCTGCGGCCGTGGAGTCGCCCAGCATGGTGAGGCGGAGCGGGGGTTCACCCGGGGTGTCGTAGGAATGGCCGTAGCGGCCGTCGGCGCTCGGCACATGGTTGCCGCCCGTGCCGTGGCCGTTGCCCACATGCCGTTTCACGAAGCGGACCTCGGCCAGCACCAGGCCGACGGCCGCCGCGCCCACCAGTCCGACCCCACCGCCGCCGTACGCCGCACCGGCCGCGATCCGCCGGGCCACCCGCGCCCTCGACATCTTCGTCATACGTCGCCGCCACCTCCTCTGAGCCGTCACCCACTCCTTGCCCCGAACAGCACGTGGCCCAATCTCAACAGGCGGTGAACGCCCAATCCGGGCCTTAGGCTGACGTGACCCAACACGACCACTTCTTTTGCAGCAACCGGAGACAACGGTGCAATTCCACGACTCGATGATCAGCCTCGTCGGCAACACCCCGCTGGTGAGGCTCAACAGCGTGACCGCGGGCATCCAGGCGACCGTTCTGGCCAAGGTGGAGTACTTCAACCCCGGCGGGAGCGTGAAGGACCGCATCGCCCTGCGCATGATCGAGGCGGCGGAGCAGAGCGGCGCGCTCAAGCCCGGCGGCACCATCGTCGAGCCGACCAGCGGCAACACCGGCGTCGGCCTGGCCATCGTGGCCCAGCAGAAGGGGTACCACTGCATCTTCGTGTGCCCCGACAAGGTGTCCACCGACAAGATCAACGTGCTGCGCGCGTACGGCGCCGAAGTGGTCGTGTGCCCGACCGCCGTGGACCCCGAGCACCCGGACTCGTACTACAACGTCTCCGACCGCCTGGTCCGCGAGACGCCGGGTGCCTGGAAGCCCGACCAGTACTCCAACCCGAACAACCCCCTCTCCCACTACCACTCGACCGGCCCCGAGCTGTGGGAGCAGACCGAGGGGAGGATCACCCACTTCGTCGCGGGTGTCGGCACCGGTGGCACCATCTCCGGAACCGGGCGCTACCTCAAGGACGCCAGTGAGGGCCGGGTGCAGGTCGTGGGCGCCGACCCGGAGGGGTCCGTGTACTCCGGCGGGTCCGGGCGGCCGTATCTCGTCGAGGGCGTCGGTGAGGACTTCTGGCCGACCGCCTACGACCGCACTGTCGCGGACGAGATCGTCGCCGTGTCCGACAAGGACTCCTTCCAGATGACCCGCCGGCTCGCCAAGGAGGAGGGGCTGCTCGTCGGCGGCTCCTGCGGGATGGCGGTCGTGGCCGCGCTGCGGGTGGCGGAGCGGCTCGGGCCGGACGATGTCGTGGTCGTCCTGCTGCCCGACAGCGGGCGCGGGTACCTTAGTAAAATTTTCAACGATGAGTGGATGGCGGACTACGGCTTCCTGGAGGACGAGGGTCCCAGCGCCCGCGTCGCCGATGTCCTCAACGACAAGGTGCACGGCGCCATCCCGTCCCTCGTGCACATGCACCCGGAAGAGTCGGTCGGCGAGGCCATCGAGGTGCTGCGCGAGTACGGCGTCTCGCAGATGCCGATCGTGAAGCCGGGCGCCGGTCACCCGGACGTCATGGCGGCCGAGGTCGTCGGCTCGGTCGTCGAACGGGAGCTGCTGGACGCCCTGTTCACCCAGCGCGCCTCCCTCTCCGACCCGCTGGAGAAGCACATGTCGGCCCCGCTGCCGCAGGTCGGTTCCGGTGAACCGGTGGGCGACCTGATGACCGTCCTGGGCGCGGCCGACGCGGCGATCGTCCTGGTCGAGGGCAAGCCGACCGGTGTCATCAGCCGGCAGGACCTGCTGTCCTTCCTCGCCAAGGGCGGGAAGCAGTAGGAAACGTCCGGTGAACGGGCCGTGACGGCGGCGACTTTGCGGTTGCCCGTCGAAACGGTGGACTTCGTTGAAGTGGTACGAGCGCGTCACGTCCACGCAGCACCCGCTTAACAAGCGTCGGGCAGATTAGTGGATGTCGGCAGGGCGGGAGCGGCTCCCCGCCTCGCCGACACATAAACGGCGTCACGGACCTCCGGAGCGGCTCCCGGACCTCCACCGACGCCCAGGACGCGCACGCCCGGCCCTGACCCGGCACGCGTCCCTCGCGGGGACCGCCGTCGTCCCGCCCTCCCGGCAACGGGGGGTGCGGCGGTCCCCGCGCATAGCCTTTCTCACAGCCGCTTCGTCTACGGCCGTGCGGGCCTCGTGGGTCCGGTAGTGGCCCAACTCCCCAGCAGCGCAAGGCGCTCCGCCGTCTCCGAACCCGGCTCCGGCGTGTAGACCACCATCGTCTGCGCCAACTCCCCCGGTACCGCGAGTGTTTCGTACGGCAGGGTCAGCAGGCCCGCGACCGGGTGCCGGACGCGCTTCACACCGTAGGCGCACTCCTTGACCTCGTGGTCGGCCCACAGCCGGCGGAAGTCCTCGCTGCGGAGGGAGAGTTCACCGACGAGGGCGTTCAGTTCGGGGTCGTTCCCGTCGCGGCCGGAGGTCACCCGCAGGTTCGCCACGGCCTGCGCGGCGACGGCGGCCCAGTCGGGATAGAGGTCGCGCGAGGCCGGGTCGAGGAACACATGGCGCGGGATGTTGCGGACGGCCGGGGGCATGCCGCTGAAGTTGCTCAGCGCGTCGGCGAGGGTGTTCCAGGCCAGCACGTCCATCCGGGGGCCGAGCACGAAGGCGGGCATACGGTCCATGCCGTCCAGCAGCACCTGAACTCCGGGGCGAACACGGGGAGTTGGCGTCCGGGTCGGCTTCCCTCGGTGCGGGCGGGCCACCGTACGCAGGTAGGTGTGTTCCGTCTCGTCCAGGCGCAGCACGCGGGCGATCGCGTCGAGGACCGCGTCCGAGACGCTCGTCCCGCGGCCCTGCTCCAGTCGGATGTAGTAGTCGACGCTCACCCCGGCCAGCTGCGCCACCTCCTCGCGGCGCAGCCCGGGGACACGACGGCGCCCGTACGAGGCCAGCCCCACCTCCTCGGGCTGGATACGAGCACGGCGTGAGCGCAGGAAGTCTCCGATGTCCCCGTCCATGGGTTCGATGGTAGGCCGGTCGCGGATTTCCAACCTGGTACTGGCAGACCCAGGAAAAACGCATCCCTGGGTAGGGCCCGCGGGGCGGCGCACGGTGGTGGACGTCGCCGGGGAAACGCCCCGGTGGCCAACCCACCGAGGAGCACCTCATGTCGTACGAGAATCTGGCCGGCCGTACCGCCGTGGTCACCGGAGCCGCCAGTGGGATCGGGCAGGCGATCGCCGTTCAACTGGCCGCGAACGGGGCGCGGGTGGCGCTGTTGGCCCGGCGCGGGGAGCGGCTGGACGCGATCGCCGGGAAGATCCGGGCCGAGGGGGGACAGGCCCTCGCCGTCGTCGCCGATGTCACCGACGACGCGGCCGTGGAGGCCGCCGCCGAGCTGGTGCATGAGACGTTCGGGCCCGTCGACCTGGTCGTCAACGCCGCCGGTGTCATGCTGCCGCACGCCGTCGACGACGGGCGGATCGACGAGTGGCGGCGGATGCTCGACACCAATGTGACCGGGGTGCTGCGTGTCATCCGCGCCTTCACCGGGGACCTGGTGGCGGCGGCGGGGGAGGGGCGTAGCGCGGACCTGGTCAACATCTCGTCCGTCGGCGCGCACATCACGTTCCCCACCTACGCCGTGTACGGCGCGACCAAGGCCGCCGTCACCTATCTCTCCCAGTCACTGCGCACCGAGCTCGGACCCCGCGACGTGCGGGTCACCAACATCGAACCGGGCCTGACCGACACCGAGTTGGGCACCCACCTCGGCAGCGAGGAGATGGCCCGCCAACTGGACGAGATGTTCGGGGCGTTGGGCGGACTGTCCGCCGAAGAGGTCGCCGATGTCGTGGCCTACGCGGCGAGCCGTGCCCGGCACGTCAACCTGCGGCAGATCATGGTGCTGGCGACCCGCCAGGCGTGACCGGGAGGCGTGACCGGGAGGCTCAGTCCTCCCACTCGCTGTCCTGGGAGGACCTGTGGCGCCGGCCGCCGAAGAGGCCCGGGTTGGTGCGGGCGGCCTGGACGGTGTTGACGCCGACGATGCCGATCCAGGCCACCAGGAGGCCGGGGAGGTGGGCGATGCCACCGCCGATCGCGGACAGCGGGATCGCCAGGACCATCGAGACGATGCCGAAGCCGAAGCGCTCGCCCCAGGAGTCGGTGGGCTTCGGCCCTCGCGAGCCCCGGGCGACCACCATCTGCTGCTCGGCCATCTGCCGACGCACCCGGCGCTCCACCGCGCCGTCGATGCGCTGGTCGACCTTCTCCAGGAACGAGTCGACCAACGCCGACTCGTACTCGTCGCCCAGCTCCCTGCGCGCCTGCAGGGTGGCGTTGAGTTCCTTCTTGAGTTCGGCGTCGTGCGAGTCCATTCCCGTCATGCGATTCAGACTAGGGAGCGGTCGCGCCCGCTGCACTGGGGATAGCCCCCCTGTTCGGAGTCGGGTTCACCGGGAGCACCCCGAGCGACTCCAGCACCCTGCGGTGACCGTGCTCGACACCGGAGATCCGGACCTCGATACCCCGGTCGCGCAACTCGCCGACCGCGTCCTTCAGCGCCAGCGCGCCCGTCGCGTCGACCGCCGTGAGGCCGGAGAGTCGTAGGTCCACGGCC
Organism: Streptomyces sp. W16; assembly: GCF_033194735.1. NCBI lineage: Bacteria > Bacillati > Actinomycetota > Actinomycetes > Kitasatosporales > Streptomycetaceae > Streptomyces > Streptomyces sp. W16. The sequence continues at coordinate 325 of NZ_JAWOAI010000634.1, read as the reverse complement.
GTGACGTCCTGTACGTCGGCCAGGCTGCGGCGGAAGCGGTGGGCGGCGGCGAACAGGAGGGGGCCGTCGAAGCGGTAGGTCACCGTGCCTACGGCGCCCGGGAGTTCGGCCGGAGTCAGGCGCGTTCCGCGCATCGCCGCGCGCAGGGCGAGCAGTACCGAGACGGCGAGGCCGATCAGTACCGCGCGCACCAGGTCGAGGGCGAGGGTGCCGGCCGCCGTGAGGACCAGGACCAGGGCGTCCCCGTGCGTCGAGCGGGCCATCGCGCGGACCGCGTCCGTCTCCACCATGCGGATCGCCGTCGCCAGCAGCACTCCGGCCAGCG
>NZ_JAWOAI010000633.1:0-4929 GCF_033194735.1 Streptomyces sp. W16 | reverse complement strand
TCGCGGCGTCGAGCAGCGCGGGGGCGCCGCCGACGGGCTGTTCCTCGGTGCGGGTCGCGGCGGCGGCGAGGACGGCTGCCAGTTCCGGCAGGACGGGCAGTCCGTCGTCGGGGAGCACCGGCCCGTAACGGACGGGTCCCTGGCCTACCGCGTCCGCCTGCCGCATGGTGCCTCCGCGCAGTCGCTGGTGCAGTGCCGTGTTCCGGTCGTGCCCTCAGTGTCCCGGTGTCCGCCTGCGCAGCCGGTACACGGCACCGCCGAGCGCGCCCGCGATCAGCACGCCCCCGGCGACCAGCGCCGGCACGGAGTCGGTGAAGGTTCCGCCCTCCCCGGCCCGCACTCCGCGCTCGATCACGGCGGCGCCGGCACACGCATCACCTCGGGGTTCCTGACACGGCCGCTGCCCGCCCCTGCCCCCGCGTTCCACGCTGAAGGTCGCACTCCACGGCCTGCCCTGCCCGCCCGGCGGCGCCGGACAGGTCCCGTCGACGGTCCACGCGGCGTCCCGTCCGACCTGCTCGTCGTCGGAGATGCGCGCGGTACCGCGATACGCGGCTCCGGCGGCCCGGTCGTCATTGCCGGGCACCTTCCGCAGTTGGACGGTGCCGTCGTCGAAGGCCTGGGAGGAGGCGTCCAGGGTCTCGGGCGCGATCCCACCGATCGCCTCGCAGGAGACGGACACGGTCACGCTCCCGCCCGCCTGGGCGGTGCTCGGGCTGACCTCGGCGGCTGAATCGGCGGCCAGAGCCGGGGCGGCGGCACCCCCGACGACGCCGACCAGGGCGACGGCGGACAGAGCAAGGGCGGTGCGGCGCATGAGCGGGTCTCCTTAGACCGAGGACGGCGGCAACACCATCGAAGCCCGGCCCATTCGGAGCCGCGCGCGGCCGGGCCCCATTGGGGTTAAGGAGAGAGCCCGAGCGAGTGAACACAGCCCGGCTGGTGCTTTTAGGGGCGCGGGGAACTGCGCGACCAGCCCCCACCGACCCGCAGCCGACACACGACCTCTAAGCGGCATCCTCAAGAACCTGCTCCCGAATCCGCCGGCAACACCGACTGATCAACCGGGACACATGCATCTGCGAAATCCCGAACTCCTCCGCGATCCGGCTCTGCGTCATGTCCCCGAAGAACCGCAGGTACAAGATCTCCCGCTCCCGCTCAGGCAGCGCAGCGAGCCGCGGCTTCACAGCCTCCCGATCCACCACGACGTCCAACGCCGGATCAGCGGACCCGAGTACGTCCCCCAACGCCCACCCGTCCGCACCGCCGGAGGCCACCGCGTCCAACGACAACGCGCTGAAACTCTCCAGCGCCTCAAGACCGGCCCGCACATCCTCCTCGGAGAGGCACGCGTGCGCGGCGAGCTCCGCCACCGTGGGCCGCCGCCCCGGCACCGTCTGCGCCAGCTCCTGCCCGGCGACCCGCACCCGGTTGCGCAGATCCTGCACCCGGCGCGGCACGTGCAGCGTCCACATGTGGTCGCGGAAGTGCCGTTTGATCTCGCCGGTGATGGTCGGCACCGCATAGCTCTCGAACGCGTTGCCGCGCTCGGGGTCGTACCGGTCGACGGCCTTGACCAGGCCGAGGGCGGCGACCTGTCGTAAGTCCTCGGTGCTCTCGCCCCGGTTGCGGAAGCGTCCGGCGAGCCGGTCGGCCATGGGCAGCCAGGCCTCCACGATGCGTTCGCGGACGGTGTCGTGCTGCGGGCCGGGCGGCAGCGTGACCAGCGTGCGGAACGCCTCCGCGGTGTCGGGGGCGTCAGGGTGGGAATGTCGCTTCGTGTTCGTGCGAGTGGACACGGTGCTGGGCATGGTGCGTCACAACTCCCTTGAGCATGCTCCGGGTTGGACGGTCACCGTCGGTGGGAACGCGTTTGCGATCCAGCGCTGAAGGTTCGCCTGCCCCCGACCTCAAGGCACAAACCCGCACCCCTCAGTCCCGCTCGCGTGCCCCCTGCCGGGTGCGGCCGGGGGCCACGAGGCGGCGCGGATGGCGGCGCAGGTACTCGCCCTCCAGCCCGGCCATGCGGTCGTTGTGGGCGCGCAGCGCGTCGTTCGAGCCATACAGCAGGGTGTCGTGGCGCGTGCGGTGGATGGTCTCCAGCTCCTTCATGAGCTGGGAGTCGTCCAGGCGCGCAGGGTCGACTCCGGTCATGGTGTGCCCCGCTCGTCGAGTCTCACGGTCCTGAGTCCACTCTACGAACATTCGGGCCCCGCGGCCTCCGCACTGCACGGACTATCGCGCGCGCTCCACCCGCCGCTCGTCCCACACGGGCTCGGCGCTCTCGCGGACCCTGCCGTCGCTGCCGAAGACCAGGTAGCGGTCGAAGGAGCGGGCGAACCAGCGGTCGTGCGTGACGGAGAGCACCGTCCCGTCGAACGCCTCCAGACCCTCCTGGAGGGCTTCCGCGGACTCCAGGTCGAGGTTGTCGGTGGGCTCGTCGAGGAGCAGGGCGGTGACGCCCTGGAGTTCCAGGAGGAGGATCTGGAAGCGGGCCTGCTGGCCGCCGGAGAGGCGGTCGAAGGTCTGCTCGGCCTGGCCGGTCAGTTCGTAGCGGCGCAGCCGGGACATGGCGGGGCCCTGGGCCTGCGCGTGCTCCTTCCACAGGATGTCGAGGAGGGTGCGGCCCTGGAGTTCGGGGTGGGCGTGGGTCTGCGCGAAGTGGCCCGGCACGACGCGCGCGCCGAGCTTCCACTCCCCCGTGTGCTTCACGTCGTCGCCGGCGAGCAGGCGCAGGAAGTGCGACTTGCCGGAGCCGTTGGAGCCGAGGACGGCGACGCGTTCGCCGTAGAAGACCTCCAGGTCGAAGGGTTTCATCAACCCGGTGAGTTCAAGTCCCTTGCAGGTGACGGCCCTTACGCCGGTGCGGCCGCCCTTGATGCGCATGGTGATGTCCTGCTCGCGCGGCGGCTCCGGCGGCGGGCCCGCCTCCTCGAACTTGCGCAGGCGGGTCTGGGCGGCGGCGTAGCGGGACGCCAACTCGTGGCTGATGGAAGCGGCCTGACGGAGATTCAGGACGAGCTTCTTCAGCTGGGCGTGCTTCTCGTCCCAGCGGCGGCGCAACTCCTCGAAGCGGGCGAAGCGTTCACGCCGGGCCTCGTGGTAGGTGGCGAAGCCGGCCCCGTGCACCCAGGCGTCGGCGCCGGTCGGCGAGGGCTCCACGGAGACGATCTTCTCGGCGGCACGGGCGAGGAGTTCACGGTCGTGGGAGACGAACAGGACCGTCTTGCGGGTCTCCTTGAGGCGCTCCTCCAGCCAGCGTTTGCCGGGCACGTCAAGGTAGTTGTCGGGCTCGTCGAGCAGCAGCACCTCTTCGCTGCCGCGCAACAGCGCTTCGAGCACGAGCCTCTTCTGCTCACCGCCGGAGAGCGTGCTCACCTGCCGGAACTGTGCCTTGTCGTACGGCACGCCGAGCGCGGCCATGGTGCACATGTCCCACAGGGTCTCGAACTCGTAGCCGTGCACCTCGGCCCAGTCGGACAGGGCCTGCGCGTACGCGAGTTGGGCCGCCTCGTCGTCGACGGTCATGATGCCGTGCTCGGCCCTGTCGACCTCCGCCGCGACCTCGCGGATGCGCGGCGGTGCGACCGACACCAGCAGGTCCCGTACGGTCGTCTCGTCGCGCACGGAGCCCACGAACTGGCGCATCACGCCCAGGCCGCCACTCACGGTGACCGTGCCACCGTGCGGTTTCAGCTCGCCGGAGATCAGCCGGAGCAGGGTCGTCTTGCCGGCGCCGTTGGGCCCGACCAGAGCGACCACGGCCCCTTCGCCGACCCGGAAGGACACATCGCCGAGCAGCGGCCTCCCGTCGGGGAGGTAGTACTCAAGGTGTGCGGCTTCCAGATGTCCCATGACCACGCATTCTGTGGGGCGGCCTCGCGGCCGGGCAAACCCTTATTGTGCCCCCTCAGGGCTTCTGGTCCGCGTCGAGCGGTTGTCCGGCCGGGCCGCCTTCGGTGTCCGGTCCGGCCGTCTCCACCGCCGCGCCCGCCCAGGACAGGGCCTTCCAGCCGTCGGCCGGGGAGCCGTCCAGGACGACGATGCCGGTGTTGTCGAGGGGGCGGGCGGCGGCGAAGGACACGTCGACGTTGTCGGCGCGGGCGGCCGTCCACATCCGGATCGCGGCGCCGTGGCTGATCATGGCGACGGTGCGGGCGCCGCTGTCGGCGGCCTCGGCGATCACGCCGTCGTAGCGGGCGAGGGCCTCCACGCCGTTCTCACCGCCCGGCATCCGCAACTCCGTGTCACCGGCCGCCCACGCGAAGACGATCCGCATGTACTCGTGGCCGGGTTCCCGGTCGCCGGGCAGCATCTCCAGGTCACCGGCGGTCAGCTCGCGAATACCGTCCCGGACGCGTACGTCGAGGCCGCGGGCGGCGGCCAGCGGGGCCGCGGTCTGCTGGGTGCGGATGAGGGTGGAGGCGTAGAGGGCCTCGATGTCCTCGTCGGCCACTGCCTCGGGGAGGGCGTCGGCCTGGCGGCGGCCGAGGTCGGTCAGCTCCGCGCCCGGGACGGCCGTGTCGAGGAGGAAGTCCACGTTGGCCGTGGTCTGGCCGTGGCGGATGAGGAGCAGGCGCATGCGGGGGTTCCTCCGATGAAACGGTCCGCCGACGGTCGGATCGAAACGGTCCGCCGGCGGTGGCATCGGCTCGCCGACGGTCCGCCGGGCAGCAAACGGCCATTTCAGGGTACCCGGCACCGCATGAGCCCCGACGTCGACCTCACGGTCCCCCTGCCCGGCCGCCACGCCCTGCGCGAGTGGCTGCTCTCCCTGGACTCCCGTCTCTTCGAGGCGGCGGCCGAACGGAACTGGCCCGCCGGTGGGCCCGTGCTGCCGCGGCTGAGCCGGAGTGCCAACCACGGTGTGCTGTGGTTCGCGACGGCCGCCGCGGTGGCCGCGAGCCGTACTCCGCGCGCCCGCCG
>NZ_JAWOAI010000632.1:0-4969 GCF_033194735.1 Streptomyces sp. W16 | reverse complement strand
CTCGCGCCGCAGCAGGGTGAGCGCGGCCAGCGCCGCACCCGCCGCCGCGGGAGCCAGTCCCGTGTCGAAGATGAACGTCCGCGCCGCGTTGACCAGATGGTCGATCACCCGGGCCGGCCCGAGAACCGCACCGCCCTGACTCCCCAGCGACTTCGACAGGGTCACCGTCACGACCACGTCCTCGGCCCCCGCGAGCCCTGCCGCGTACGGCGCCCCGCGCCCGCCCTCGCCCAGCACCCCGAGCCCGTGCGCGTCGTCGAGCAGCAGCCCCGCCCCGAACTCCCGGCTCGCCTCGGCCAGCGCCCCCACCGGAGCCGCGTCCCCGTCCACGGAGAACACCGAGTCGGACACGACGACGGCCTGCCCGTCGTGCGTCCGCAGCGCCTTCCGCACCCCGTCCGGGTCCGCGTGCCCCACGACCTGGGTGGCGCCCCGGGCCAGCCGGCAGCCGTCGATGAGCGAGGCGTGGTTGCCCGCGTCGGAGACGATCAGCGAGCCGTGCGGCGCGAGCGTGGTGACCGCGGCGAGGTTGGCCGCGTAGCCGGAGGAGAAGACGAGGGCCGCCTCGAAGCCGCAGAACTCGGCGAGTTCGCGCTCCAGCCGGCTGTGCAGCTCGGTCGTACCGGTGACGAGCCGCGAACCGGTGGCCCCGCCGCCCCAGGTCCGCGCCGCCGCCGCGGCCCCCTCGACGACCTCGGGATGATGGGCGAGACCCAGGTAGTCGTTGCTCGCGAGATCGAGGAGCGGCGAGTCGGCGGGGCGCGGGCGCAGGGTCCGTACGAGCCCGGCGCGGCGGCGCTGCTCCGCCTGGTCGTCGATCCAGCCGAACGCCATGGTTCCTCCGGGGCTTTTGTAGGCAGTGCACAGACACTAAACGGACGACCGGCTGCCCATGGTGTGGTGATACCCACACCGGCGGCCCCATGTCTTGTGCAATCTCTCCTTGGCCGCGGGCGGTCCCGTAGGACAGGATCGGATCTCATGGACCTGCTGAACACGCTCGTGGACAAGGGGCTTCGGCGTGAACTGCCGACCCGCGCGGAAGCACTCGCCGTCCTCGCCACCTCGGACGACGACCTGCTGGATGTCGTGGCCGCGGCCGGAAAGGTGCGCCGCCACTGGTTCGGCCGACGGGTGAAGCTCAACTACCTCGTCAACCTCAAGTCCGGCCTGTGCCCCGAGGACTGCTCGTACTGCTCGCAGCGGCTCGGCTCCAAGGCCGACATCCTGAAGTACACGTGGCTGAAGCCCGACGATGCCTCGAAGGCGGCGGCGGCCGGTGTGGCGGGTGGCGCCAAGCGGGTCTGCCTGGTGGCCTCCGGCCGGGGCCCGACCGACCGGGACGTGGACCGGGTCGCGGGCACCATCAAGGCGATCAAGGACCAGAACGAGGGCGTCGAGGTGTGCGCCTGCCTAGGCCTGCTCTCCGACGGCCAGGCGGACCGGCTGCGCGACGCGGGCGCGGACGCCTACAACCACAACCTCAACACGTCCGAGTCGACGTACGGCGACATCACGACTACCCACACGTACGCCGACCGCGTCGACACCGTGCAGAAGGCGCACGCGGCCGGGCTCTCCGCCTGCTCCGGCCTGATCGCCGGCATGGGCGAGACCGACGAGGACCTGGTGGACGTCGTCTTCTCCCTCCGCGATCTCGACCCGGACTCGGTGCCGGTGAACTTCCTGATCCCGATGGAGGGCACCCCGCTCGCACAGGAGTGGCACCTCACCCCGCAGCGCTGTCTGCGCATCCTCGCGATGGTGCGGTTCGTCTGCCCGGACGTCGAGGTGCGCATCGCGGGCGGCCGTGAGGTCCACCTGCGCACGATGCAGCCCCTCGCCCTGAACCTCGCCAACTCGATCTTCCTCGGCGACTACCTGACGTCCGAGGGCCAGGCCGGCCACGCCGACCTGGAGATGATCGCGGACGCGGGCTTCGAGGTGGAGGGCGCGGGCGAGGTGACGCTGCCGGAGCACCGGGCGACCGTGGCGGCCGGCGGGTGCGGTTCGCAGGAGAGCGCGGGCTGCGGGTCGCACGAGGGTGCTGGGTGCGGTGGACACGAGGGTGCCGAAGTCTGCGGGTCCGGTTCCGCTTCCACGGCCACTCCCGCCCCGCAGGTCGACGAGGTCCGCCGGGACCTGGTCTCCGTACGCCGTCGAGGTGCCGGAACGGATCTCGCGCCGAATGCCTGACCCGAACCCGACCGCCCTGCCCGGCCTGCCCGTCGCCGAGCTGCTGGAGCTGGACCGGCGGCACGTCTGGCATCCGTACGGTCCGATGCCCGGCCGCGTCGAACCGCTCGTCGTGGAGTCGGCGAGCGGGGTGCGGCTCCGGCTGGCGGGCGGCGGGGACGAGCTGGTCGACGGCATGTCGTCCTGGTGGTCGGCGATCCACGGCTACAACCACCCCGTGCTCAACGAGGCCGCGCGCGAGCAGCTCGGCCGGATGAGCCACGTCATGTTCGGCGGGCTCACGCACGAACCCGCCGTACGACTGGCGAAGCTCCTTGTCGACATGTCTCCCGAGGGCCTGGAGCACGTGTTCCTGGCCGACTCGGGCTCGGTGTCGGTCGAGGTCGCGGTGAAGATGTGCCTGCAGTACTGGCGCTCGCTCGGCCGCCCCGCGAAACAGCGCCTGCTGACCTGGCGCGGCGGCTACCACGGTGACACCTGGCAGCCGATGTCGGTGTGCGACCCCGAGGGCGGGATGCACGAGCTGTGGTCCGGGGTGCTGCCCAGCCAGGTGTTCGCCGACGCGCCTCCGGCGGAGTACGAGGAGTCGTACGCAGCCCATCTCCACGAGCTGATCGAGCGGCACGCGCACGAACTCGCCGCGGTGATCGTGGAGCCGGTGGTGCAGGGCGCGGGCGGGATGCGGTTCCACTCCCCCGCGTATCTGCGGGTGCTGCGCGAGGCGTGCGACGCGCACGACGTGCTGCTGGTGTTCGACGAGATCGCGACGGGTTTCGGTCGTACGGGTGCCTTGTTCGCGGCGGAGCACGCGGCCGTCACCCCCGACGTGATGTGTGTGGGCAAGGCGCTGACCGGCGGCTATATGACGATGGCGGCGACGCTGTGCACGTCACGCGTGGCCGAGGGCATCTCGCGCGGCGAGGTGCCGGTCCTGGCCCACGGCCCGACCTTCATGGGCAATCCGCTGGCGGCGGCCGTGGCCTGCGCGTCGATCGAACTCCTCCTGAACCAGGACTGGTTGACGGAGGTCAAGCGCATCGAGGCGGGCCTGCGGGAGGGCCTCGCCCCCGCATCGGGGATCCCCGGAGTCCGGGACGTCCGCGTCCTCGGCGCCATCGGCGTGGTCCAGCTCGACCACGACGTGGACATGAAGGCCGCCACGGAAGCGGCCGTACGCGAGGGCGTGTGGCTACGGCCGTTCCGCGACCTCGTCTACACGATGCCGCCGTACGTCACGGGCGACGCCGACCTGGCTCGGATCACCCGCGCGGTGTGCGCGGCGGCGCGGGAGGGATGACATGCCGGTACTGGTGATCACGGGCACGGGCACGGAGGTCGGCAAGACGATCACCACGGCCGCCGTCGCCGCGGCGGCGGTCGCGGCCGGCCGCACGGTGGCCGTCCTCAAGCCCGCCCAGACGGGTCTACGGCCGGACGAGCGCGGGGACGCCGACGAGGTCGCGAGGCTCGCGGGTGCCGTCACGGCGGCCGAACTCGCCCGCTACCCCGAGCCGTTGGCACCCGGCACGGCGGCACGCAGGGCCGGTATGGCTCCGGTCCGTCCGCGCGAAGTGGCCGACGCCGCGCAGAAGTTGGCCACCGAGCACGATCTCGTGCTGGTCGAGGGCGCGGGCGGGCTGCTCGTACGGTTCGACGCGGAGGGCGGCACGCTGGCGGACACGGCGCGGTTGCTGGGAGCACCGGTCCTGGTCGTGGCGTCGGCGGGCCTGGGCACCCTGAACACGACGGAACTGACGGCCCGTGAACTCCGCCACCAGGGGCTCGACTTGCTGGGCGTGGTGATCGGCAGCTGGCCCACCGCGCCCGATCTGGCGTCGCGTTGCAATGTGGCCGACCTGCCGGAGGTGGCGGGGGCTCCGCTGCTCGGGGCGCTGCCGGAGGGGGCGGGCACTCTCATCCCCGCCGACTTCCGCGCTGCGGCGGCGAGTTGGCTGGCGCCGCAGCTTGACGGGACGTGGGACGCGGAGGGGTTCCGGGGGCGCGAGGCGCCGAGCCGGTGGACAGTCCCGTCGATCACCTGACGGCTCTCACGTCTCCAACCGATCCAGCCGGGCGTCCTGGCCGTCGGCCAAAGGGAAGGCCAGGGGCAGCGGCTCGAAACGGCAGTGGAAGGTCATGCCGTTGTCGCGCCTGGCGCCCGCCACATGGTGCCCCGGACACCTCCGGCAGGTCAGCCCGCACTCCTCCGTGACTTCCCGCAACACCGCCTCTTCCAGGGGCTCTTCCGGCGCCGCACCTCCCGCGGGGACGTGCGTGCCGGGCGGCAGATCCGCGTCATGGTCGAACACGAGCAGTTCCACCGGCCGTCCCGTGCGCTGGCGCAGCACATAGGCAGCGACCCGGACGCGCAACGTCAACTCCCGCATTCCGGAAGGGTAAGGGCAGTACCGGGTGCCTCAGGACGCCTCCCCTTCCGCCAGCAGTCGTACCAGTTCGATCCGCGACCGGATGCCCAACCGGCTGAAGACGCCGCGCAGATGGTGGTCGATCGTGCGCGGGCTGAGGGCGAGGCGGACGGCGATCTCTCTGTTGGTGGCGCCGTCGGCTGCCATGCGGGCGACCATCAGTTGCTGGGCGGTCAGGCGGGTGGTGGGGGCCTGGGCTCCGGGTGCGGGGAGGGTGGTCACTCCCACCGGTGTGCCGAGGGCGCGGAGTTCGGCTCGCGCCTGGGCCGCGCAGTGCGGGGCGCCGAAGGAGTCGAAGGCCTCCAGCGAGGTGTGCAGGCGGTCTCGGGCCTCGGTGCGGCGGCGCA
>NZ_JAWOAI010000631.1:0-4982 GCF_033194735.1 Streptomyces sp. W16 | reverse complement strand
GGGCCGGACGCCAGGCGAGGGCGTAGGCGCCGGGCTCGGGCCGGGCCGGTGGGGCGGCCGGTGGCAGGGCCGCCGGGGTGGTCGGGTCCGTCAGCCAGTGCGAGGTGCGTTGGAAGGGGTAGCCGGGGAGTTCCACGCGGTGGGCGGCGCTGTCCCGGTAGGCGGCGGTCCAGTTGATGCCCGCACCGGCGCAGAAGAGCCGGCCGAGGGCCTCCAGGTGCTGTTCCGGCCGGCCGGGTCGCAGCGAGGGTATCCAGTGCAGGTCGTCGTCAGGTGCGGAGGACCGGCCCATGCCGACCAGGGTGCCGCGCGGGCCGATCTCCACGAACGTGGTGCAGTTGCGCTCCAGCAACCTGGCCATGCCGTCGGTGAAACGGACGGGTTCGCGGATCTGCCGGGCCCAGTACCCCTCGTCGAGGTCGGCCCTGCGCAGCAGCTGCCCGGTGGCAGCCGCGACCATGGGGATCGACGGGCGACCGTACTCGACCCGCGCGGTGGCGGCGGTGAACCCGGGCAGCACCGGTTCCACCAGCCGTGAGTGGAAGGCGTACGGCACGGCGAGCCGCCGGAAGCGGATGCCGCGCTCGGTGAGCCCGGCCTCCAGTGTCTCCAGGGCGGTGACCGCGCCGGACACCACCGTGGTGCGCGGCGCGTTGTAGGCGCCGACGCCGAGGTGGTCGGTGAGTCCGGCGATGAGTTCCGCGGTCTCCTCGGGACCGGTGTGCACCGCCGTCATCCCGCCGCCGGTGGGCAACTCCCGCATCAGCCGGGCGCGTTCGGCGACGAGCAGCAGCGCGTGCTCCAGGCCGAGCACTCCGGCGACGTGTGCGGCGGCGTACTCGCCGAGGCTGTGACCGAGGACCGCGGTCGGCCGTATGCCGAGGTCCTGCCAGTGCGCCGCCAGAGCGATCTGCAGGCAGGCGAGGGCGAGTTGGGCGATGACAGGGTCGTCGAGCAGCTCCTCCCGGCATGTCCCGTCGATCACCGACTCGACGGCGCCGGGCTCGCTCCAGCGGGCGGCCACCTCGGCGCAGCGCCGCAGCTCCGCGGCGAACACCGGGGCGGTGCGCAGGAGTTCGCGTCCCATGCCGACGTAGTGGTCGCCCTGGCCGGTGAAGAGGAACGCAACCTTGGGCCTGCGAGCGGCCCTGCCCTGGTGAACGGCGGGGGCACTCGCGCCGGTGGCGAACGCGGCGAGCTGGCCCGCCAGTTCGCCTGGTTCGGCGGCGAGCGCGAAGCGGTGCGGGAGTGCGGTGCGGCCGGTGTTGGCGGTGAAGGCGAAGTCGGCGGCGGACGCGGCGGACGGGAGGGCGGCGGCGTAGACGGCGGCGAGTTCGCGCAGAGCGGCTTCCGACGCGGTCGACCCGGTGAGCAGCAACGGCCCTTCGGCGGGTGTGGCCGGGGGTGCGGCGGGGGGCTCGCCGACGATCACATGCGCGTTGGTGCCGGACCAGCCGAAGGCGCTGACGCCTGCGGTTCTCGGGTGCTCCGCGCGGTCCCAGTCGCGCGGGGCGCTGGGCACGCAGTGCGGGTAGCCGGGCGCGTCGATGTTGGGGTTCGGCCGGGAGAAGTGGGCCTGGGGTGGGATCACGGAGTGCCGCAGCATCAGCAGCACCTTGATGAGTGCGGCGATGCCCGCGGCACCCTCCAGATGGCCGATGTTGGCCTTGACCGAGCCGAGGGCGGGCAACGGGCCGGGCGCGAAGACGTCGGCGAGGGCCTCCAGTTCGATGGGGTCGCCGAGCAGGGTGCCGGTGCCGTGGGCCTCGACGTAGGAGACGCGGTCGGGCGTCAGACCGGCATTGCCCAGGGCCTCGCGGACGACGGCAACCTGGGCCAGCGGGTTGGGGGCGGTGAGGCCGTTGCTGTGGCCGTCCTGACCGACCGCCGAGCCCAGCAGGACGCCGTGGATCCGGTCGCCGTCGCGCTCGGCGGCGGACAGCGGCTTGAGGACGAGTACGCCGCAGCCCTCGCCGCTGACGATGCCGTCGGCCCCGGCGTCGAACGGGCGGCAGGCGCCGCTGGGCGACAGCAGCCCCATCTGGGTGCCGACGCCCGCGAACAGGTCGGTCAGCGCCAGGTTGACACCGCCGACCAGGGCGACGTCGCTCTCGCCGCTCCGCAGGCTGCCGATGGCGAGGTGCACGGCCACCAGCGCGGAGGAGCACGCGGTGTCGACGGCCAGTGCGGGCCCGCGCAGGTCGAGCAGGTAGGCCAGGCGGCCGGCCACCATGTTGTGCGAAGTGCCGGTGCCGGTATAGGCGTTGGGGTTGGCCGCCTGCATCCAGTAGTAGTCACTGCTCTGGCTGTGCAGACCCACGAACACGCCGGTACGGCTGCCCGCGAGCGCGGCCGTGTCGAACCCGGCGTCCTCCAGCGCGGCCCACGCCGTCTCCAGGACGAGCCGCTGCTGCGGGTCGAGGCGGTCGGCCTCGGCGGCCGGGACGCCGAAGAAGTCCGCGTCGAAGCGGTCGAGATCGGCGAGGAAGCCGCCGCGTCGGGCGAGCGCGCCGGGCCCGGTGCGCTCGCGGGGCACGTCGGTGACGGCGTCGCCGCCGTGCCGGATCAGTTCCCAGAAGGCATCGGGGCCGTCCCCGCCGGGGAACCGGCAGGACAGTCCGACGACGGCGATCGGCTCGTTGGGCTGCTGTGCGTCGGTCACCACTGGTCCCCCGTCGCGTCCGCGGTCCGCTCGCCGCGTTCGGCGAGCTTCTCCTCCAAGTGGCCGGCCAGGGCCGCCGGCGTCGGGTACCTCCACAGGAGGGTGGCGGGGAGCTTGACGCTCCAGCGGCGTTCGATCCTGTTCCTCAGTTCAAGTGCCATCAGCGAGTCGAAGCCCATCTCGTGGAACGGGTTTTCCTGGTCGAGCCGTTCGGGTCGGGTCCCGAGGACCAGAGCGAGCTGGGTCAGCAGCCAGCCCTCCGCGCCGGCCGGGTCGTTGTCACCCCGCTCGGTCTCCGGACCGTCCGACGCGGGCGCGCCGGGCCGAACATGCCCGGGTACGGCGGCAGTTGAGCGGACAGTCCCGGGCGCCACCGCGGCGGTCACGGGGACGGCGGGTGTCAGGGGAACGGCTGCCGCGGCAGGTACCCCGGCATCCGCGCGGTCCTGCCCGGACCGACCCGCCACCGCCTCCTCCTGGTATTGGAAGACGGCGGCCTGCGTCGGTGCCGACTCGATGATCCGGTCCAGGGCGTCGAGTGCGTCCTCGGTGCTCAGGGGCGCGATCCCTCGTGCCGCCCAGTGCCGGGAGCCGCGCGCGGCGCGCTCGTCGGAGTCCTCCCAGGGGCCCCAGTTGACGCTGGTGGCGGGGAGTCCCAGGGCGTGCCGCTGGTGGGCGAGCGCGTCCAGGAACCCGTTGGCCGCCGCGTAGTCCGCCTGGCCCGGCGAGCCGAGCACGGAGGCGAGCGAGGAGCACAGCACGAAGAAGTCGAGCGGCCGGTCCGCGGTGAGGGTGTGCAGGTGCCAGGCGCCGCCCGCCTTCGCGGCGAGGACGTCGGCCAACCGCTCCTGTGTCAGCCCGGTGGCGATGCCGTCCCGCGAGACGGCCGCGCCGTGCACCACACCACGCAGGGGCGGTCCGGACCGGTCCAGTTCGTCCAGCAGTTCCCGCAGGGCGACCTCGTCCGACACGTCCGCGGTGTGGACGGTGACGCGGTCGCCGCCGGGGTCGAGCGCGGCGAGCCGGGCGCGGACCTCCTCGTCGGGGGCGGTGCGTCCGACGAGGGCCACTCTTCCCGCGCCCCGGGCGAGCAGTCGTCCCGCGATCTTCAGACCGAGCCGGCCGAGCCCACCGGTCACCAGACAGGTCGTGTCGCCCAGGGCGGACACCCGGTCCCGGCCGACAGGATCGGGCCGGTCCCCGCCGGCAGTCTCGGGCCGGTCGCCGCCGCTGCCGACGTCGGCACGAGCACCAGCACCAGCACCAGCACCAATGCCGAACACATCGGCGCCCACACCAGAACCGGCAGCCGCACCCGCACCCGCACCGGCACCAAGACCGGCATCGGCATCTGCATCGGCACCCACGACGGTGACCGCCACAGCCCCACCGTGTCCGGCGCGGGCCATCAGCCGGAAGGCGTCCTCGGCCCGGCCCACCGGGAAGGACGTGGTGGGCAGGGCGGGCAGGTCACCGGAGTCGGCGAGCGCGGCGAGTTCGGTCAGCAGCCGCCCGACGAGTTCGGGCCGGTCCTGGAAGACCCGCGCCATGCCCACCGAAACGAAGGTGAGGTCGCGCCTGAAGTCACCGAGCGGCAGCGGGGAACCGTCCTCGATGTCCCGCCGGCCCAGTTCCACGAACCGCCCGTACCTGCCGAGCGCGCCCAGGCTCTCGCCGACGGCGGACCCGGCAAGGGAGTTGAGGACCACGTCGACCCCGCGTGCGCCCGTCCAGCGCCGCGCGCCCTCGCCGAAGCCGGGGGTGCGGGAGTCCCACACCTCGGCCGCTCCGAGTTCCCGGAGGCGTGCGCGCCGGGTCTCGCTGCCCGCGGTGGCCAACACGTTCGCCCCCAGAGTTCTGGCGATGTGCAGGGCAGCGAGGCCGGTGCCGGTGGCGGCGGAGTGGATCAGTACGGTCTCCCCGGCGGTCAGCCCGGCCATGTGGACCAGCGAGTAGTACGCGGTCAGGTAGGCCACGGGGAAGGTCGCGGCCTCCTCGTCCGTGAAGCCGCCCGGCACCGGTGCCACCAGTGCGGCGGGGGTCCGTACGGTCCCGGCCATGCATGCCGCGCCGACGCCCATCACCCGGTCACCCGGCCGTACGCGGGTCACCGCGGCGCCGACCGCGGTGACCACGCCGCTGAAGCCGTCGCCGAACCACACCGGGCCGTCCTCGCGCACGGGGTAGCCGTTCAGGGCCTTGAGCACGTCCCGGAAGCCCAACCCGGCGGCGTGCACGGCGACTTGGACGTCGCCGGGCAGCAGCGGTCCGGCGTCGAGCGGGCGCCGGGCGAAGGGCTCCAGTACGCCGGGGTCGCGCT
>NZ_JAWOAI010000630.1:0-4987 GCF_033194735.1 Streptomyces sp. W16 | reverse complement strand
TCCTTCGACCGCCGGCCACCGCGCATCCCGGTCCCCGGGTGGGCGACGCCGTACGACGCCGAGACCGCGCGCCTGGACGCCCTGCTGCAGGACATAGGCGACGCCGAGTGGCACGCGCCCGTGCGGCTGCGCTGGTTCGACGGACAGGCCCCGACGAGCCGCCGTACGACCGTCGCCGGGGTCATCGCGCACCTGCTGAGCGTCGACGGCCTGGTCGCGACGGCGCTGGGCCTCGACGATCCGCTGACCGGGGACGCGGCCGACAAGGCCGCGAATCCCGCCGCGCGCACCGAGGCCTACTGGCGGGCGTCGTACTTCCCGCCGACCCGCTCCATCCGCGCGCCCTGGCGCGAACAGAGCCACGACATCGTCCGTACGGTGTCGTTCACCGGCTCCACCGCCGGCAAACGGGCCGTGTCCTACGGCGACTTCGAGCTGCCGCTGCACGACGCGATGCTCGACCGGGCCTTCGAGTGCTGGGTGCACGCGGAGGACATCGCGGACGCGGTCGACTATCCCTACGAGCCGCCGTCGCCACGCAGCCTGAACCGGATGATCGACCTCGCGGCGCGGATGCTGCCCCTGGTGCTGGCCGAGCGGCGGCGCCACGGGTTGGCTGCGCCGGCTGAGGGGCGGCACCTGGTCCCGGCCGGGGATCCCGGGCGCAGCCTGCGGCTGGAGATCGAGGGGCATGGTGGGGGCGAGTGGTTGATTCCGCTCGACTCACCCGGGGCGGTGGGGTCGGCTGAGCGGGAGGTGGCTCATATCGCCCTGGATGGTGTGGAGTTCTGTCACTTGGCCGCCGGGCATGTGTCACCGGAGGAGGCGGCTGCGGGGCAGTTGGGGGACCGGGAGGCGATCAGGGATGTGCTGTTCGCCACGGCGTCGTTGAGCCGGATGTAGGGGTGGGTTGCGGTTTCGGGGTCGGCTGCGGGCCGGTGGGGGCCGTTCGCGCAGTTCCCCGCGCCCCTTAAAGGAACCGTGCGTTTCGAAGGGGCGCGGGGCTGTGTCGATTTGCGGCTCCGCCGCGTGGGCGCGAGCAACCACGAACCACCCGCACCCGCCCCGAAACCGAAGCCCTCCAGGGGCGCGGGGAACTGCGCGACCAGCCCCCACTCACCCGCAGCCGCCCCCGAGACCGAACCCCCGAGCTCCTAGGCGAACACCACAGTCCGGCGCCCGTTGAGAAGAATCCGACGCTCAGCGTGCCACTTCACGGCCCGCGCCAGCGCCTGGCACTCCACATCGCGGCCGACCGCCACCAGCTGGTCCGGCGTGACATCGTGTCCCACCCGCTCGACCTCCTGCTCGATGATCGGCCCCTCGTCGAGGTCCGCCGTCACATAGTGCGCGGTCGCGCCGATCAGCTTCACACCCCGCAAGTGAGCCTGGTGATACGGCTTCGCGCCCTTGAAGCTCGGCAGGAACGAGTGGTGGATGTTGATGATCCGACCGCTGAGCGCCTTGCAGAGGTCGTCGGAGAGGACCTGCATGTAGCGGGCCAGCACGACGAGTTCGACGTTCTCCTCGCGGACCAGGTCCAGGACCCGTGCCTCGGCTTCGGCCTTGTTGTCCTTCGTCACCGGGATGTGGTGGAAGGGGATGTGGTACGACTCCACCAGCTCGGCGAAGTCCGTGTGGTTGGACACCACCGCCGCGATCTCCACCGGCAGCGCGCCGATCCGCGCCCGGAACAGCAGGTCGTTCAGGCAGTGGCCGAACTTGCTGACCATGAGGACGATGCGCATCTTCTCGTCGGCCCGGTTGATCTGCCAGTCCATGTGGAAGGAGTCACCGATCGCCGCGAAGCTCGCGCGCAGCTTGTCCACGGTCACCGGCGGCTCCGCCGAGAAGTGGACGCGCATGAAGAACAGTCCCGTGTCCTGGTCGCCGAACTGCTGGCTGTCCACGATGTTGCAGCCGGTCATGAAGAGGTAGCTCGACACGGCGTGCACGATGCCCTGCTTGTCGGGGCAGGACAGCGTCAGGACGTACTGGTCGGCGGGCGCCGCGGCTCGGGTGGACTGCGCGTTCATGCGGAACAGGGTCCCATATCCCCCTGAGCAGGGAGACCGGCGTCCGCCACCCGGACCGACGGCCCACGCGGACCAGCGGCCCACACCGACCGGCGGTCCACGCGACCCGGCGGCCTACGCGGACCGCGTCATGATCTGCAGCACCTCAAGCGTGCGCGGCGGCGCGTCCGGGTCCTCCCCGTCGCTCGACGCCATCCGTACGTGCGCGTCGCGTGCCGCCCGCACTGCCTCCGGCCACGCCTGGTGGTCGACGTACGCGGAGACCGGGGCGTCCGGCCCGACCTGGTGCATGATCCGCAGCACACGCAGGACGGCGGAGTCGACGAGGGCCGCTTCCTGGGAGTCCCGGAAGATCGTGCCGACGTATTTCTCGGCGGACCAGTTGTCCAGCCAGGTGTCCTCGACGAGGCGGTAGACGGCGTCGGTGACGTCCCCGTACCCGTCGACACCGGCCAGCCAGACGTTCTGCTGGAACACCGGATCGGAGAGCATGTGCAGCGCGGAACGCACGTTGCTGCGCCAGCGCCACCACGGCATGTCGTTCAGTGGCATGCCGCCCATGGTGAAGGAGCGACGGGGGCGACGGGAAGAGTTCTCCGGAGCTTGCACGGTCATCGATCGTACGTTCCTCGTCACACGCACAGGAACACCCCCTGTAATTCACCTCCACGTCACCACTTGTTGACCAAGAGTCACTCCCGGGTTAGCGGTGTCGCGGAAGCGTGTGTGTACATGACCGGCAGGCGGCGCAACCACAGCACCTTCCTCCCCACGATCACCCGGCCCGTCAGAGCCACCGCCATGTCGGCGGCGGCACTGCTGGCGTGCGCGTCGCTCGCGGCCGGCTGCGGGGTCATCCCAGGGACCACAGGGGGCTCCGCGGACAGCCCGATCACCGTCATGACCTGGGCGCCGTGGGACACCAACGCGACCAACAAGCCCGGCATGCCCGCCATGGCGACGGCGTACGCGAAGTGGATCAACAAGCACGGCGGTCTCAACGGCCGCAAGCTCAAGGTCCTGACCTGCAACGACCACAACACCAGCATCTCCGCGGCGCAGTGCGCCCGGCAGGCCGTCAAGGAGAACGTCGTCGCGGTCGTCGGCTCCTACAGCGAGTTCAGCGACTCCTTCTTCGCCCCGCTGGAGGGCGCCGGCATCCCCTACATCGGCGGCTACGGCGTGACGAGCGAGGAGTTCACCCGCGCCCTGTCCTACCCCGTCAACGGCGGCCAGCCCGCGCTGCTGGCCGGTCTCGGCAAGGAACTCGCCCCCGGCTGCGGCACCGTCACCCTGGTCCGGCCCGACTCCATCGCCGGCGACGACCTGCCCCCGCTGCTGAACGCGGGGCTCTCGGCGGGCGGGCACGCACCGGCCGCCGACCAGCTCGCGGCCGACGACGCCACCGAGTACTCCGGCCAGGCGACGCGCGCGCTGGAGAGCGCGTCCGGTGGCACGTCGTCGAAGGAGGGGTGCGTGGTGCCCTCGCTCGGGGACCGCACCGACACCTTCATGGACTCCTTCCGGCGCGAGCGCCAGGACTATCCCGCCGTCCGCACCGCGACCGTGCTCGGCAGCGTCGACCAGACCGAGATCAACGCGACGGGCGGGCAGTCCGGGCCGTACGAGGGGTCGTACATCACCGGCTGGTACCCGGTCGCGGGCGACCCGCGCTGGGCCCCGATGAAGAAGGCCGTCAACGAGGTGGCCTTCGGCGACAACCGCATCGACCCGGCGGACGCGGGAGTGGAGACGACCTGGATCGCGTACACCGCGTTCAAGACCGTCGTGAACTCGCTCGGCAACGGCGAGGTGACCGCCGACACCATACGGCGCGCCCTCGACGACGGCGTCAAGGTCACCACGGGCGGGCTCACGCCGACGCTCCAGTGGAGCTCCACCGACGACGACAACCTCGCCTCAGTCGGCCTGTCCCGCCTGGTCAACGCCTCGGTGACCCTTCAGGTCGTCCGCAAAGGCGTGCTGGTGTCGGCGAAGAAGGGCTTCTTCGACATGACGGGGACCCTGGAGGACGCGAACCTCGACTGAGGTCCGCGCCGTCCGTTCCTCAGAGTTGGGTCGGCTGGCGCTGGGTCAGGCCGTAGGTCTTCGCGATCGTGTTCCAGAGGGCGGCGGCCTTGGTCTTCTGGTTGCTGGCGGTGCCGCTCGCCGCGTTGCCGGCCGCGGTCTGGCCGGTGGTGCGGGCCTGGCCCTTCTTGCAGCCGTGCTTGCCCGCGGCCTGGTCGGCCCAGGCCGCGTAGTGGTTGTCGGCGGACGCGGACGCCTTCCACGCGTTGGTGAGAGCGGTCGTCAGGGCCGCGTTGTCCGGCAGCTTGTCCACCGTCAACTGCGAGAGCCTCGTGACCAGTTCGGCGCGCTGCTTGGCCGCGTCGCGCAGGTCGGAGGCGGAGTCGCCGAGGTTGTCGCAGGCCTTCACATTGCCCACGGCGCGGATCACCGAGGCACGGCTGCTGCCGCTGTCAGCCAGCAACTTGTCCAGGGCGACGGCCTGTTGCTTGGCGGCGTCGCCGCCGGCCGACGAGGACCCCCCGGTCGCGGGCGACGTGGCGGCGACGGTCTTGTTGCCCTCGCTCTTGCTGCCGCCACCGCTGAGCAGCGCCCCGGCACCGACCCCGAGGATCGCGATGACGATCCCGACACCGGCGATCAACGGCACCCGCGAACGGCGCCCGCCGTCGTCGTCCTGAGCGCCTCGCCGATCGCCACCCTGCCCGGGCGGGGCGTACGACGGTTCGGCATAGGCGGGCTGGGCGTACGGCGGCTGCCCGTAGCCCTGTTGCCCGTAGCCCTGTTGTCCGTAGCCCGGCTTCTCGGCCTGCGGCGGCTGCTGGAAGCGCGGCAGCTGCTGCGTGGCCCCGGCCGGCACCTCGCCGCGGCCGGCGTCGCTGCGGAAGAGGTTGTCGAACTCGGCGGGCGGCTGCCGGTCCTCC
>NZ_JAWOAI010000629.1:0-4998 GCF_033194735.1 Streptomyces sp. W16 | reverse complement strand
GGGACGGCCGCGTTGGCGCGGGACGAGTTGTCGCGGCTGTGGTGGCGGCTGCCGGGGGTGGAGAAGCCGCGGACGCCGGGGGCGGTCGACTTCCGGGGCGCGTCATGGGTGGCCGCGTCCTCGGCGAACTACCGGCGGGCGGACCGGCCGGACGACTACGCGATAGACCGGGTGGTCATCCATGTCACCCAGGGCAGTTTCGACAGTGCGGTGAAGGCCTTCCAGGACCCCGCGCACGAGGCGGCGGCGCACTACATCGTCCGGAAGGACGGGCACGTCACACAGATGATCCGCGAGCTGGACGTGGCCTTCCACGCGGGCAACCGGCAGTACAACGAACGCAGTGTCGGCATCGAGCACGAGGGCTTCGTGGAGCGGGCGTCCTCGTTCACGGACGCGATGTACGCGGGCTCTGCGCGGCTGACGGCGCAGATATGCCGACGGTACGGAATGCCCGTCGACCGGGAGCACGTCATCGGGCACGTGGAGGTGCCGGGGACGGATCACACGGACCCCGGGCGGTACTGGGACTGGGACCGGTACATGACACTCGTAAGGCGGGCACACCGGACGCAGGTGTGACCCAGGCCACACGATGCTTTGGCTATGAGTCGTTTCAGTCACGGCGGTGTCCGATGCGTCCCCTGCTCCAGATGTGACCTGGGATACGCCAACTCGGCTTCGCTCCAAGGGGAGTTGAGGAGAGATCCCGCACACTTAGATTCCACAGCTTGCTCCGCTGGCTACTAACAACCCCCCAGTCTTTACACAGCCCTTAGGTCAAATCTCTGCCGCATGACACACACCAGCGAGCCCGCGTCCGGAGCGACCGACAAGGGCAACCACCGCAAGAACACGGCCGAGAAGCGCGAGCACGCCAAGGACATCGCGGCCCGGGGCAAGGGTCTGCACCGGCGCAAGTTCCTCGGCGGAATGGCCGGAGCCGGCATCGCGGCGGTCGCCGCGGCCGGCGGTGCCTTCTCCCTGCTGAACGACGCGGCGAAGAACAAGGCGTCCGCGGCGGACAGCACCCTTGTCATCCCGGACCTCCTGGAGGGCACCACCAGCGACAGCACCACCACCTTCACGCTGGAGGCGAAGACCGGCACCGCCGAGGTGCTGAGCGGTGTCACCAGCGACACCATGGGCTACAACCAGTCGTTCCTCGGCCCCACCATGAAGTGGACCAACGGCGACACGGTCCTGCTGAACATCACCAACAGCCTGGGCGAGGACACCACCGTCCACTTCCACGGCGCCCACGTCCCGGCCAAGATGGACGGCGGCCCGCAGGTCGCCTTCTCCGACGGCACGACCTGGTCGCCCACGTTCACGGTCAAGGACCCGGCCACCACGCTCTGGTACCACCCGCACGCCCTGGGCACCACCGCCAAGCAGGCCGTGCACGGCCTGGCCGGCATGATCATCGTCGAGGACTCCACGGACGCGTCCGCCGCGCTGCCCAGCGACTACGGCGTCGACGACATCCCGCTCATCTTCCAGTGCCTCGCCACCGACAGCGCCGGGGACATCAAGTACGACCTGGCCGGCTACCTCGGCACCGGCCTCAGCTACCCGCTGCTGCTGAACGGCACGAACGTCGACTCCACCACGCTCGGCTTCACCGCCACCAAGACCCGCACCCGCTTCCGGATGTTGAACGCCTCGCCCTCCGACATCATCACCATCCAGCGCAGCGACGGCGGCACGCTCAGCCAGATCTCCACCGACCAGGGATATCTGACCGAGGCGACCGACGTGACGTCCATCCGGCTGGTGGCCGGCGCCCGCGCCGAGTTCGTGATGGACCTGACCGCGGACGCGACGCTCCAGGCCGTCGTCACCACCGGCTGGGTACGCGGCGGCAGCGGCACCTTCGACGTCCTCGCCATCACCGCGAGCGGCACGGACACCCCGGACGACCTGCCCAGCACCCTCAACACCATCGACCGGTACGACACCACCGACTTCACCGCCCGCACCATCACGCTCGGCCAGAGCGGCACCACCATGCTGATCAACGGCTCGGCCGGCACCAGCATGGACTCCATGGCGATGATCAGCACCACGGTGGGCTCCAAGGAGATCTGGACGATCACCAACAGCACCCAGCTGGAACACTCGTTCCATCTGCACGACGTGCCGTACCAGCTCATAGCGATCAACGGCGAGACACCGACGGGCGTCGAACTCGGCTGGTACGACACCTACGAAGTGGTCGGTGGCGGCTCGATCCAGATCGCCATGGAGTTCACCGACTTCAGCGACGACACGTACATGTACATGCTCCATTGCCATCTCCTCCAACATGAGGACGAAGGCATGATGGCCTCCCTCATGGTGACGGACAGTTAGGCAGCTACGTAAGGTCAGGTCAGCCCGGCGGCGCGAGCTCGTTCCACCGCCGGGCCGATCGCTTTCGCCACGGCCTCCACATCGGCCTCCGTGGAGGTGTGGCCGAGGGAGAAGCGCAGGGTGCCGCGGGCCAGGTCCGGATCGGTGCCGGTGGCCAGCAGGACATGGCTGGGCTGGGCGACCCCCGCAGTGCAGGCCGAGCCGGTGGAGCACTCGATGCCCTGGGCGTCCAGCAGCAACAGCAGCGAGTCGCCCTCGCAACCCGGGAACGTGAAGTGGGCGTTGGCCGGCAGCCGGTGCACCGGGTCCCCGCCGAGGATCGCGTCCGGGACCGCCGTACTGACGGCTGCGACGAGGTCGTCGCGCAGGGCGCCGATCTCGCGGGCGAACCACTCGCGCTGTTCGGCGGCGAGGCGGCCGGCGACCGCGAAGGAGGCGATCGCGGGGACGTCGAGGGTGCCGGAGCGGACATGGCGTTCCTGGCCGCCGCCGTGCAGGACGGGTACGGGGGTGTACTCGCGGCCGAGCAGCAGGGCGCCGATGCCGTAGGGCCCGCCGATCTTGTGGCCTGAGACCGTCATCGCGGCGAGGCCGGAGGCGGCGAAGTCGACCGGGACCTGGCCGAAGGCCTGCACCGCGTCGGCGTGCAGCGGGACGCCGAACTCCCGGGCCACATCGGCGAGTTCACGGACCGGCAGGACCGTACCGATCTCGTTGTTGGCCCACATCACGGTGGCCAGGGCGACGTCGTCGGGGTTGCGGGCGATGGCCTCGCGCAGCACCTCGGGGTGGACACGGCCGTAGGAGTCGACCGGGAGGTACTCGACGGTGGCGCCCTCGTGTTCGCCCAGCCAGTGGACGGCGTCCAGGACGGCGTGGTGCTCGACGGGGCTGGCCAGGACCCGGGTGCGGGCCGGGTCGGCGTCACGGCGGGACCAGTACAGGCCCTTCACCGCGAGGTTGTCGGCCTCGGTGCCGCCGGAGGTGAAGACCACCTCGCTGGGGCGGGCGCCGAGCGCTTCGGCGAGGGTCTCCCGAGACTCTTCGACCGTACGGCGGGCCTTGCGGCCGGAAGCGTGGAGGGAGGAGGCGTTGCCCGTGATGCTCAGGTGGGCCGTCATCGCCTCGACTGCCTCGGGAAGCATCGGGGTGGTCGCGGCGTGGTCGAGGTATGCCATGGTGCCGCCGATTCTACGGTCCCCGGCGGGCACCCCGGAGGGGCGGGCCGGGCTAGAAGTTCCAGGAGACCGTGCTGTCCAACTGCATGAAGGCGACGAGGACCAGCAGATCGGCGACGCCGAGTCCGAGGCCGAGGAAGGCCCGGCCACGGCGGGCGGTGCCGCGCCACAGGGCCGCGCCGGCCAGGGCGATGGCGATCGGGCCGAGGAAGACGTTCAGGACGAGCAGGCCGACGAGGCCGAGGATGAAGGACGCGACGGCCATGCCGTCGGCGTCACGGCCGCCGGCGGCCTTGATGTCGGTGGTGGTGCTGCTGGTTGCCGGTGCGGTGAGTTGCATGGTGGTTCGGCTCCCGAGGATCGGGTGGGCGGATGGACGGGCGGTCAGTTGGCGGACGTACGGCCGCGGCGGCCGTGCCGCTCGCGGAGCGCGAAGATGCCCAGCCATACGGCGATGACGGTGGCGGCGACGGCGGTGAAGGCGAACGACGCGTGGGCCACGGTGCCCATCACGACGCCGAACAGCAGGAGCGCTGCGACGAGGACCAGCATGGGATGAATCCCCCTCCGAGATGACTTGAGAAGACTCTCGTTACGTTTCGGTGAACGGTTGTAGTAACACTTGTTCACTGACTTTGAGTCTAGCGCGTTCGTCGGCTTTTCAATTCCGGAGAACAGTTGTTAACTGGATGACATGAGTCACACCCTCGGCATCCGGCAGGTACAGAAGCAGAAGACCCGACAGGCGTTGCTGGACGCCGCGTTGGGGCTGCTGGAGGAGCAGAGCCTCAGCAGCCTGGGCCTGCGCGAGGTCACCCGTGCCGTCGGGGTCGCGCCGACCGCCTTCTACCGGCACTTCCGCTCCACGGCCGACCTCGGGGTGGCACTCGTCGAGGAGGCGCTCGGCAGTCTGCACCCGATGATCCGGCAGACGGTGGCGACGGCGGAGGACAGCGAGCAACGCATCGTGCGCGCGGTCCAGTTGATCGCGGACCATGTGGACACCCACCCGGCTCATGTCCGCTTCCTCGCCCGCGAGCGGCACGGCGGGGTGCAGCCGGTACGGGAGGCCATCCGGGAGCAACTCGCCCGGTTCGCCGAGGAGGTGAAGGCGGAACTCGCCAAGGACCCGGAGTCGAGCGGCTGGAACGACTCCGACCTGCTGATGCTGGCCCACCTCTACGTCGACCAGATGCTCGTCACGGCCTCGCTCCTCCTGGAGGCACAGGAGGCGACGGCCGAGGAGCAGGAGCGCGTGACCCAACTCGCCACCCGCCAGATGCGGTTGATCAGCGTCGGCCGCCGGCACTGGCTCGGCTGACCGGCGTATCGGAAACGGGCATACGACAGGGGCGGCGCGCCCGGTGTACGGATGCGCCGCCCCTGTCGTGCGGTACCGCGGTCAGCCCTGCTGCGGGGCCCCGCTCATCTGGCCACCGCCCGGGCCTCCGCCGCACCCGCCGCC
>NZ_JAWOAI010000628.1:0-5008 GCF_033194735.1 Streptomyces sp. W16 | reverse complement strand
CTGCTCCCGGCGCGGCCAGCGCGGCCAGGACCGGGCCACCTCGTCCGCGTCGGTACCGCGCCGCGCCTGCGCCAGCTGGTCGAGGAAGACGTCCAGGGGAGTGGGATAGGGCCCACGCCCGGGGCCGCTCATCGGCGGGTCGCCCAGCACGGTGCCCCGCAGCGCCACCTTGGCCCGGACGGCGGTCACGGCCGCGATCCGCGCGCCCATGGAATGCCCGAACAGGACCGGCCGATGGAGACCGAGGCCCGCGACGACGGCCTCGGTGTCCTCGGCGTACTCCTCCAGCCCGTACGACCTGCCACCGTCGGACAGCCCGCGCCCACGGATGTCGACGACCAACGGCCGTACGAGAGACGTCAGTTCGCGGGCCACGAAGTCCATCGCGACGGCCGGACTGGTGATGCCGGGCAGCACGACCAGAGGGACGCCGTCACCCCCGTAGTCCAGGACGTGCAGGCGTGCGCCGCCCGAGCGGACCCAGCGGCTGGTGGCGGGGACGTCCGCGAGATCGGCGAGCGCGGACTGCGACAGGAAGCGGGTGGGTGGGGGCGGGGGCATGCGTTCTCCAATGGGGCAGGGCAGTTGGGGTTACGGGGCTGTGCTGGGCAGTCCGTCGAGATAGTCGACGGCGTCCTTGGTGTCGATCACGTCGCCGTACTTGGCCTGGATGTCGAAGAGGCTCGCCTCGTGCGGTCCCGGCGCACGGTCGCCCACACACTCCCTCGGCACCAGCACCGAGAAACCGGACTGCACGGCGTCCACGGCGGTGGCCCGTACACAACCGCTCGTCGTCGCACCGCACACCAGCACCGTGTCGCAGCCGAGTCCGGTCAACAGGGCGGCCAGGGACGTACCGAAGAACGCCGACGCGCCCTTCTTCACGATCAGATGGTCCTGCGGCGCCCGCGGCAGCCGCGGGTCGAGCGCGACCTCCTCGCCGCCTTCGACCAGGCTCCGCATGCCCTGCGCCTTCTGCAACCAGGTGACGGCGTCGCCCGCCGCCTCGGCCGGTGTGTAGGCGATCGCGGTGAACACCACCGGGACGCCGGCCGGGCGCGCCGACGCGATCAACTTGCCGGTGGCCGCGACGACTTCGGTGAGGTCGGCGCCCGAGGGGAAGCCCGGTTCGGTGAAGCCGCGGGTGAGGTCGACGACGATGAGAGCGGGGCGGCTGCCGCGGCGCACGGGTGCGCCGAACCCGGCCCGCTCGTAGGTCCGTTCCGTCTCCTGCCCGTACCGGGTCCCGCTCATGACGCCCTCCGCAGGGCTCGCAACTCCCGTGCCTGGGCGCCGAGTCGGCCCAGCAGCCAGCCCTCCAGGACACCGAGGGCGAACACCCCTGCCACCAGGCCGTACTTGGCGGCCCGTGGGCCGAGCAGCATCGCCAGCCCGTCGAGGTCGGCGTCCTGCGCGAGGGCCGGTTGCACCGCGGCGGGAGCGGTCGGAGTGACCGGAGCGGTCGCGATCGAGGAGGTCCCTGTCGCCCGGTCCTGGTCCAGCAGGCTCCCCAGGTTCCGCGCGAACTGCTGGAGGATCCGGTCCGACACCGTGACGATCGCGCCCTTGCCGAACTGGACGATCTTGCCGCGGATCACCAGGTCCGTGGAGAGCTGCAGCAGCGCTCCTTCGGGTGCCGGGAGGATGTCGAGAGAGACCTCCGCCTCCGCGTCCCCGCTGCCGTGAGTGTCGGTGCCGCGCGCGTGCACCCGCAATCGCCGCTTCTCGGCGTCGATCTCCAGGAAGCGGACGGTACCCGCGTAGGAGGCGCTGATGGGCCCCACCCGGATCTTCACCCGGCCCCGCCAGGCGTCACCGTCCTGTCCGTCGAGTGCGGCGCCCGGCATGCAGGAGGCGACCCGTTCGACGTCGTTCATCAGGGCGAAGACGTCGTCGGGGGAGGCCTTGATCGGCACGGTGTTGGTGAGCTGCATGGGTCAGTGCTCCTTGCTCGCGCAGCGCTGCGCGCAGGCCCCGCGTCGGGCCGTCGCACAGGCGTCGATCGCCTCGACGATGGTCTGGTAGCCGGTGCAACGGCACAGGTTCGAGGCGACCACCTCGCGGATCTCCTCCTTGTTCGCCTCGGGACGCTCGGCGAGGAACCCCTCGGCGAGCATCAGGAACCCGGGAGTGCAGAACCCGCACTGCAGCGCGTGGTGTTCGGTGAACGCTCGCTGCAGATCGTTCAGTTCACCGCCGCCGTCCTCTGACAACGACTCGACCGTGCGGATACGGGTCCCCTCCGCCTGCGCCGCGAACATCAGGCACGCGCGGACGGGCCGTTCGTCGACCAGGACCGTGCAGGCGCCGCAGATGCCGTGCTCGCATCCGACGTGCGTGCCGGTGAGGCGCAGTTCGTGGCGCAGTACGTCGACGAGGGTGCGGCGGGGCTCGGTGATGACGTCGTACCGCTCGCCGTTGACGTCGAGGGCGATGAGCTGGAGGTCCGGATGAGTAGCCACGGGGTCGGTGTTCATGAGGACAACTCCAGGCTCGGGGCGCTGTTCAGCGCACGGTGCACGGTCTCGGGGGTGATCGGTGTGTGGTCGAGTTCGACGCCGGTCGGGCGCAGGGCGTCGTTCACGGCATTGAGCACGGCGGCGGGCGCCCCGATCGTGCCGCCCTCGCCGGCACCCTTCGCGCCGGTCTCGGTGAACGCGCAGGGCGTCTCCAGGTGGTGGATCAGCACGTCGGGGATCTCGTGCGCGGTGGGCACCTTGTAGTCCATGAAGCCGGTCGCCGACGGCTCGCCCTGGGCGTCGTACGTCACCTGCTCGAACAGCGCGCCCGCGATACCCTGCGCGATACCGCCCCGGCACTGCCCCTCCACGACCTGCGGGTTGATGGCGACCCCGCAGTCCTCCACGCACACGTACCGCAGGATCTCCACCTGCCCTGTGCCCGCGTGGAGTTCGACGACGCAGGCATGGGTGGCGTTGGAGAAGGTGCCGTCGTTGAAGACGTCGAAGGTGGCGGTGGCCGACAGACCCGGCTCGATGTCCTTGGGCAGCAAGTGCGCCTGGAGATAGGCGATGTCGGCGATCTCCTTGTAGGGGAGCACGTCTTGGGCGCTACGGCGGCGGGCGGCGCCGTCCGTCAACTCCACCTCGTCCGGGGCAACTCCCCAGCGGGAGGCGGCGATTGCCCGCAGTTTGTCGCCGAGCTTCGCCGCGGCGAGGCGTACGGCGCTGCCGCCGATGGTGATGGAGCGGCTGGCGAAGGTGCCGAATCCGTAGGTGATGCGGTCGGTATCGCCCTGATGGAGCCTCACTTTGCCGATGTCCAGGGCGAGTTCGTCGGCGACGATCTGCGCCATCGTCGTCTCGTGGCTCTGTCCGTGGTTCATCGTGCCGGTGGTGAAGGTGACCGCGCCGCTGGTGTCCATCCGCACCTCGGAGATGTCGAAGCCGGGCACCACCTGCATCTTGCGCTGCGCGAAGGCCGCGGAGCCGTAACCGGTGCGCTCGCTGAAGCACGAGTAGCCGATGCCGAGATGCCGGCCCTCGGCCGCCGCCGCTGCCTGCTTCTCGTACCAGCCCTCGTCCCTGACGAGCCGCTCGCAGAGGTTCAGCGACTCCAGATAGGAACCCGGGTCGTAGGTGATGTTGTTGACGCCCTTGTACGGGAAGTCCGTGATGACGTTGCGGCGGCGGATCTCGACCGGATCCACGCCCAATTCGCGGGCGGCCCGCTCGAAGAGCCGTTCCATGACCATCACGTACTGCGGTCGGCTCACCCCGCGATACGGCCCGGTAGGCGCCTTGTTGGTGGTGACCGCCCGGCCCCGCACCCGGTACGCGGGCAGCTTGTAGACGCCGGGCATCTCGGCGGACGCCATCAGCGGCTCGATGCCCGCGGTGAAGGGATAGCAGGAGTACGCGCCCATGTCGCAGACCACGTCCGTGTCCAGCGCGAGGATCCTGCCCTCGGCGTCGAAGGCCGCGCGCGCCCGGTAGTGCTGTTCGCGGGCGAGGAACGACGCGGTCAGGGCGTCCTTGCGGTCCTCGATCCACTTCACCGGCCGCCGTAGCCGTAGGGCCGCTGCCGCTGCGGCGATCTCCTCGCGGCCGACCACGCACTTCTGGCCGAACCCGCCGCCCATGTCGGGCACCACGACCCGCACCGCGCGCTCGTCCAGGCGCAGACAGCGGGATGCCACCGTCCGTACCTGGTGCGGGATTTGAGTGCAGGTGTGCACGACGAGCTGTTCCTCGCGGTCGTCCCAGTGGGCCACGGCGCCCCGGGTCTCCAGCGGCAGCGCGTTCTGCCGTCCGGTCCTGGTGTCGACCTCGACGACACAGGGTGCCGAGTCGAAGATGCGGTCGATGCCGTCCGTCGCGAACAGTGAGACGTCCACGAGGGTGTTGTGCGCGGCCTCGGCGTGGACGAGCGGGGCGCCCTCCGCGAACGCCGCCTCCTCGGACATGACCGGGGGCAACGTGGCGTACGAGACCTTCGCCGCCTCCAGGCCGTCCTCCGCCGCGTACGCGTCGCGGGCCACGACGATCGCGATCGGCTCCCCGACGTAGCGGACCTTGTCGCGAGCCAGGACCGGCATCGCGGTCGGGACGAACTCGGAGAGCGGGCGCCCCAGTTGAGCGACGATGTCGCCCAGTTCCAGGTCCTCGGCCGTGAACACCGCGACGACGCCCGGGACTTCGAGCACCGCCGACACATCCACCGAGGCCAGCTCCGCGTGGGCGACCGTGCTGCGTACGAACTGGGCGTGCAGCATGCCGGGCAGCGCGATGTCGTCGACGAACCGGCCGCGCCCGGCGAGCAGCCGCGGATCCTCGCGGCGACGAACCGCCTTGCCCACCAACTTCCGTTCATTCATGAGGACATGGCCTCCTCGCAGGCGCGCCGGACCAGGGTCCGGACGAGTTCCTTGTGGTAGTGCGTGCTGCCGGACGCGTCGGCGGGCGGCTCCACGGCCTCCGCAGCAGCCGACGCGCACGCCTCGAAGGAGCGGCCGCCCGCCAACACGGCCTCCGCCTCCGGCACCCGG
>NZ_JAWOAI010000627.1:0-5026 GCF_033194735.1 Streptomyces sp. W16 | reverse complement strand
CCACCAGCGCCCGCACCAGCCGGGGTGCGGCCCAGGTTCCCAGCGCACACCCGGCCGCCGACGCCACGAGCCCCATCGCCCCGGCCTCTCCGAGCAGCGTCCGCCGTACCTGGCCCGGTGTCGCCCCGGCCATCCGCAGCAGCCCCAACTCCCTTCTGCGCAGGGCGATCACGAAGGCGAAGGTCGACGCCGTGACGAACACGGACACGAAGGAGGTGACCCCGGCGGCCGTGCCGAGCAGCGCGACGACGGAGACCAGCTGCTCGGCGTCGCGCGCCGCGGCCGGATCGGCGAGCCGTCGGCCGTCTCCCGTCAGTACGCGGGCCCGGCCATCGACGACAGCCCGTACCGCGGCGACCGGCGCGTCGATTCCGACCGCGTCCCGCCGTCCGTCGCCGTCCATCCGTACTGGTCCCAACGCCCTTAGTTCCGTGAGGAGTTGGTTGTCCACAGGGTGTGGATGAGCGAGCTTCCTCGACACCTGGACGACGGACGGGCCGCGCCGCACCGGCACGGTGAGCGTGTCCCGGCCCATCACCACGACCGGCGAGGACGCGAACCGCTCCGGCGCCCGGGCCGGTGCGCCCACCGCCGAGGCGAGTCCCGCGAGCGTCGACGCCGACACCGCGACCCCCAGCGCCACGGCGACGAAGGAACCGAGCAGCGACGCCCACCGAGTGCGCAGCGAGGACAGGATCAGCACGGCACACCCTCCAGTCTGTGTCATGCCCCCATCGCACCGCGTCCGGCCCGCGCGGACACGACCACCAGCGGGCGTCCCGGAGGTGGGCCCAGCCCTACCCACCCAAAAAAAGTGTGACACTTCGGAGAAAAGTGACACACTTTTTTCAGGTCCCCCCTCCCCGCCACCCCATGAAACGATCGACAGGTGAGCAGCACCACCGGCACCGTCGAGCGCGCCTTCGAGGCCGCCCTCTACTCCGACACCCACGACGCCCTCGACACGGGCGCCTCGATCCTCGCCGCCGACCCCGCGGCCGACGCCGAACTCGACCGGCGCGGGCGGGAGTTCGTGGCGGCGGCCTGGCGACGCGGGTGGCAGCCCGCGGATGTCGTACGGCTGGTGCGGCGGGAGCTGGACGACGTACACGTACGACTCGTGTCCGAGCTGATCCGGGCGCAGGCACCCGACGACCGGGCGCGCGGCCCGCGCTGGTCCGCACAGCTGGACGAACTGGCCGCCGCCCCGCCGGCCCGCACCGACCGCTTCACCCAAGCCACCACCGCCCTGGAGCTGTACCGGCTGCTGCTGCGGCTGCCGAGTATCGAACCCCTGGACGAGCCGAAACGGCGGCACGACAGCGGGCGCCCCGCGTCCCGGATGCTCACCCGGATCCGCGCGCTGCTCGCGAAGGCGGAGGCGACCGGGTTCCCGGAGGAGGCGGAGGCGTTGAGTGCCAAGGCGCAGGAGCTGATGGCGCGGCACAGCATCGACGAGGCGCTGCTCGACGCGCAGGCGCCGGCGAAGGACGCGCCCGGCGCGTGCCGGATCGGCGTCGAGGCGCCGTACGAACAGGCGAAGGCGGTGCTGCTGGACGCGGTCGCCGGGGCGAACCACTGCCGGGCCGTCTGGAGCGAGGCCTTCGGTTTCTCGACCGTCGTCGGGTTCGAGGGGGATCTGGAGGTGGTCGAGCTGCTGTACACCTCGCTGCTGGTGCAGGCCACGACCGCGATGACGAAGGCGGAGGCGGCCCAGCGCGCGGGCGGGCGGCGGCGGACCAAGACCTTCCGGCAGTCCTTCCTCGCGGCCTACGCCCACCGCATCGGGACCCGGCTGGCCGAGGCCGCCGGGACACAGCTGACCGACGACCTGCTTCCGGTGCTCGCCACCCGCGAGGTCGCCGTCACCGGCCGGCTCGACGAGATGTTCCCGGAGACGACCACGACCCGGCTGCGCGGGGTCAGCGACGAGGCGGGCTGGACGCAGGGCGCCGAGGCGGCGGACCGGGCCCAGGTCGGGGCCCGGCCGCGGCTGGACTGACGGGCGTCAGTCGCCGGCCTGGGTGAAGGCGCTGACCGAGGCGTCCGAGTCGCTCACGGAGGTCTTGCCCTGGACGGGGCCGTACGACCACTTGTAGCTCGTGCTGTCGCTGCTGCCGGGCAGGGTGATGACCAGCTTCGTGGCGGCCAGGCTCAGCTTGTCGCCCGCCTTGCCGCGTACATAGGTGACGGTGAAGGACACCGCGTCGCCCTTGGCCAGCTTCAGCTTCTGTGCCTTGGCACCCTTCTGGGTGGAGAGGGCGACCTTGGTGCCGCCGCCCTCCAGGGAGGCGCCGGCGAAGCCGTCCAGGGTGCACGGCTTGCTCTGGTTGGTGAGCGAGACGGGAACCTCGCCCGTGTCGCCGGCGGACGGAGCGGTGCTGGCGGGACCGACCTGGACGGCGACTCCGTCGAAGGAGCAGGCCGAACCGTTCTTGCTGTCGGAGGCGGAGCCGCCGCTGCCGCCGCACGCGGTCAGGAGGAGGGCCGACGCGACGGCGGTGACGGCGAGGGGAATGGTGCGCATGAGGGGATCATCCCGCACCGGACGCCGGTCCGCCGACACGACCGGGACCGGGCCGCTACCCGAGGCCCGCCGTCGCCAGCTCGGACGGCAGCTTTCCGCCCTCGGCGCGGGTGTAGGTCTCCTTGCCGAGACTGCCCGACC
Organism: Streptomyces sp. W16; assembly: GCF_033194735.1. NCBI lineage: Bacteria > Bacillati > Actinomycetota > Actinomycetes > Kitasatosporales > Streptomycetaceae > Streptomyces > Streptomyces sp. W16. The sequence goes on along the minus strand of NZ_JAWOAI010000627.1, from coordinate 2,358 downwards.
AGGTGACCGAGAGGCCCGACTTGCTGATGGAGCCGACCATTCCGGTCGCTCGGGTCGTGCTCTTGTCCGTGCACTTGAGGTGGATCATCTTCATGCCCGCCTCCTCGCCCGCGGTCCCGCTGCACACGCTCCCGCCGGTGGTGAACAGGGCGGCCTGCTTGCCGGTGATCACCAGCGCCACGGCCTTGCCGTCGGTCGTGGCGAGCCAGCTGCCCTGCAGCCCGTCGGACGCGGCCGACGGACTGGCGCCGGTGGAGCCCCCGGAGTCCGCGGTGGCGGTCGGGGCCGAGGTCGCGGACGCGCTCGGCGTGGACGAGGCGTCGTCCTTGGAGTCGCCGCCGCTGCACGCGGTCAGGACGAGTGCGCCCGCCAGACCGGCGGCAGCCGCCGCGATCCGTACCGTCGACACCGTCGAAATCGCCGTAGTCACTGGTAGCTCCCAAGCTGTAGCGGGACGGCCGTCCGGTCGGCCTTGGCCGGACGACCGCAGCAAGCTACCAGGGCCTACCAGGAGGATTTGCGGACGCCGGGTAGGTATCCGCTGTGAGCCTGCCCGCGCAGGTTCACCCGGGACAGTCCGAACGCCCGGAAGTAGCCGCGGGGCCGCCCGTCGACCTGGTCGCGGTTGCGCACCCGGGTCGCGCTGGCGTCGCGCGGCTGACCGCGCAACTCACGCTGGGCGGCGGCCCGTTCGGCCTCGGTGGAGCCGGGCCGCCGAATGACCTCCTTCAACTCGGCCCGGCGTGCGGCGTACCGCGCGACAACCCGCTGCCGCTGCTCGTTCTTCGCGATCTTGCTCTTCTTGGCCATCAGATCCTCACCCCGCGGGCACGGATCCGGGCCACGGCCGCCTCGACGCCGATCGCGTCGACGGTCCTGATCCCCTTGGTGCTCAGCCGCAGCCGTACGTAACGGCCCTCGCCGGGCAGCCAGTAGCGCTTGGACTGGATGTTCGGGTCGAAGCGGCGCGAGGTGCGCCGGTGGGAGCGGGAGATGCGGTTGCCGAAGCCGGGCTGTGCGCCGGTCAGCATGCAGTGGGCGGACACGGGTGACGTACCTCTCCTCGATCGGGGCCGTAGCCGATACTGTTAATGGAATTCATTTTCAGTAAGGTAGCAGCATGGCTCGCAACGAACTCCGCCCGGTCATCAAGCTCCGGTCCACCGCCGGCACCGGCTACACCTACGTGACCCGCAAGAACCGCCGCAACGACCCCGACCGCCTCACCCTGCGCAAGTACGACCCGGTCGCCGGCCGCCACGTCGACTTCCGAGAGGAGCGCTGACCGCGATGCGCGAGAACATCCACCCGCCCTACGGCCCCGTCGTCTTCCGGGACCGGGCCGCCCACCACGCCTTCCTCACCCGCTCGACGATGACCAGCGCAAAGACGATCGAGTGGGAGGACGGGAACACCTACCCCGTCGTCGACGTCGAGATCTCGAACGTCAGCCACCCCTTCTACACCGGCACCGCCCGCGTCCTGGACACGGCCGGCCGCGTGGAGCGCTTCGAGCGCCGGTACGGAAAGCAGGACTGACCGTGCCCGACCTCTCCGTCGTGATCGTCGCCGGCCTGCACGCCGACGCCCGCCGAGCGACCGTCGCCCACCTCCTGCACGACGTACCCGGCAGCGTCGTACTCCACCACGACCTCGCTACGGCCGCCGCCGGCACGGTCGTCCGCACGATCAGGGACGCCACGGGCATCGTCTCCGCCGGCGAGACTCCCCTGGTCGACGACTGCGCGTGCTGCGCGCTGCGCGAGGACCTGGTCCCGGAGCTGCGCCGGCTGGCCGAGGCCGCTCAAGTCCGGCTGGCCATCGTCGAGTTGTGGGACTCCGTCGAGCCCAAGGCGATGGCCGAGGTGATCACGTCCGGCGGCCTCACGGTCACCGGCGTCATCACCGCCGTCGACCCGGCCCTGCTCCTGCCCTGCCTCGGCAACGGCGACGACCTCGCCGACGCCGGCCTCGCGGCGGCGGCCACGGACCAGCGCACGATCGCCGACACCTTCGCCCGCCAACTGGAGTACGCCCCCGTCCTCGCGATCCTCGACTCCGAGGAGGCCGACGACGAGGACCGGGAGCTGCTGGGGCAGTTGCACCCGACGGCGCGCCAAGTGCCGATCAGGGACGGTGAATTGGCAGGTGCCGCCCTCGCCGGTTTCGACGTCGAGGCCGCTGCCGCCGCCCAGCACCCCGCCTGCGCCCTGCTCCCCGTCGAGGCCGACGCGTACGGGGTGAGCACCTTCGTCTGGCACCGGTGCCGGCCCTTCCACCCGGAGCGGCTGTACGCCGCGCTGGAGGACCTGACCTGCGCCGCGGCCCGCAGCCGGGGCCGGTTCTGGCTCGCCGACA
>NZ_JAWOAI010000626.1:0-5033 GCF_033194735.1 Streptomyces sp. W16 | reverse complement strand
GGGGTCTCCGTGCTGCCCCACGACGATCTCGCGCCCGGCGGCCTCCCCGGACGCCTCGTCCCCGGCGCGCACGAGCACGACGGGCCGTACGGCGTCGGCGATCACCTGCTGTCCGACGGAACCGAGCAGGAAGCCGACGACGGGCCCGTGCCCGCGTGAGCCGAGCACCAGCAGTTCGGAGTCGGCAGCGGCGGCGGTCAGGGTGTCGACGGGGTCGCCCTCCAGGACGTCGGTGGTCACGTCCAGGTCCGGGTGCCGTTCGGCGAGGCTCCGGGCGGCCTCGGCCGCGGCGTCGCGCACCCAGCGGTCCTGGGTGTCCCGGTCCCCGGTGTCGAGAGCCTGGTGCGACTCGTACCGCCAGACATGCACCACACGCAGCGCCAGCCCCCGCCGTACGGCCTCCCGGCCCGCCCAGGCGAGTGCGGCGAGACTCTCCGCCGATCCGTCGACCCCTGCCGTGATCGGGCGTGTCATGCGGTGGCCTCCCTGTGGTGCGGTCACATCCGTCGGACCCAGTCTTCACCACACTGCCGCCATGACGGCGAGGAGCCGGCCGCTTCGTGCCGATGAACGGAACAGGGGGCGACAGCCCACACGCGGCGAGTCACACTCCACGCGTCCCGAACGACTCACGTGGGGGAAACATGACCAATGTCCGAAGGCACGCGAGGCACACGAGATTACTGCTGGCCACCCTGGCGGCCCTGGTGATCAGTTGTTGGGGCATCGTCGACGCCCAGGCCGCCGACGCCCCGTCGTCGGCCGGTCTGGCCGCTCCGGCGGTGGCCGGCTCGTATTTCAAGGTGGTCAATCGGTCCAGCGGCAAGTGCATGGACATCAGGCAGGAGGACCGCCCGTTGGGGGCCCACGTCCAGCAGTACGACTGCACCGGAACGGACAACCAGTTGTGGACGGCGGTCCCCACCGGTGACGGCTACTACTTCCTGGTGAGCAAGCAGAGCGGCCTGTGCATGGCCCAGTTCGCCGGCGTCCTCTGGATGCTCAACTGCAACGGCGTGACCACTCAGCAGTGGAGCGCGGTGGCCGCGGGATTCGAGTGGAACGAGCTGCACCATCGCGCCAGCGGTCTGTGCGCGTACGCGACCGGCACGGGCAACCTCGCGCTGGAAGAGCTGACGCCCTGCTCCGCCGGCTCGTTCAGCCAGCACTGGCAGTTCGTCACCGTGTGACGAGGTGAGCCGCGCCGCACTCCCGGCGCCGCCGCGGCCCCGGTATCGGGTGTACCGGAGCGAAGCGGGGCGATCGAACATACGATGGTCGGGAGCCGGCGCGGTGACAACGGCGCCGCCGTGCCGGAAGCCGACCACTCGGGGTGGGAGACGTATGGCACAGGCCGCCGAATCCGCGCGGACCGTCATCATGACCGTGGACGACGATCCGGGAGTCTCCCGTGCCGTCGCCCGTGACCTGCGGCGGCGCTACGGCGAGTCGTACCGGATCGTGCGCGCGGAGTCCGGCGAGTCCGCGCTCGAAGCGCTGCGCGAGCTGAAGCTGCGCGGGGATCTCGTGGCCGTGATCCTGGCCGACTACCGCATGCCGCAGATGAACGGCATCGAGTTCCTGGAGCAGGCCCTCGATGTCTATCCCGGCGCGCGTCGGGTGCTGCTGACCGCTTACGCGGACACGGACGCGGCGATCGACGCGATCAACGTCGTGGACCTCGACCACTATCTGCTGAAGCCCTGGGACCCGCCCGAGGAGAAGCTCTATCCGGTCCTGGACGACCTCCTGGAGGCGTGGCGGAACAGCGACTACCGGCCCGTGCCCGCCACGAAGGTGGTCGGGCACCGCTGGTCGGCGCGCTCCTCGGACGTGCGGGAGTTCCTGGCCCGCAACCAGGTGCCGTACCGCTGGTACTCGGCGGACAGCCCGGAGGGGCTGCGGCTGCTGTCGGCCGCCGGGCAGGACGGGCAGCGGCTGCCGCTCGTCATCACGGCCGACGGTTCGGTGCTGGTCGAGCCGGAGGCGCCCGAGCTGGCCGCCGAGGTGGGGCTCGCGACCACGCCCACGGCCGACTTCTACGACCTCGTCGTCATCGGCGGCGGACCGGCCGGGCTCGGCGCGGCCGTGTACGGGGCCTCGGAAGGGCTGCGGACCGTCCTCGTGGAGCGGTCGGCGACCGGTGGGCAGGCCGGGCAGAGTTCGCGGATCGAGAACTACCTGGGCTTCCCGGACGGTGTGTCCGGGGCCCAACTGACCGACCGGGCGCGGCGGCAGGCCGCGAAGTTCGGCGCCGAGATCCTGACCGCGCGCGAGGTCACGGGTCTTGAGGCCAGCGGCTCGGCGCGGGTCGTACGGTTCGCGGACGGCTCGGCGGTCGCCGCGCACGCCGTGATCCTGGCGACCGGTGTGTCGTACCGGCAGCTGGAGGCGCCCGGCACACCCGATCTGACGGGCTGCGGGGTCTACTACGGCTCGGCGCTGACCGAGGCCGCCTCCTGCCAGGGGCACGACGTGTACATCGTCGGCGGCGCCAACTCGGCGGGACAGGCGGCGATGTACCTCGCCCGGGGCGCCAAGTCGGTGACGCTGCTGGTGCGCGGTCCTTCGCTGACCGCGTCGATGTCGTACTACCTGATCCAGCAGATCAACGAGGCGGAGAACATCTCCGTGCGCACCGGCACGGTCGTCGACGCGGCGCACGGCTCCGACCACCTGGAGCAGCTCACCCTGCGCGACACCGAGAGCGGGAACACCGAACTCGTCGACGCGCAGTGGATGTTCGTGTTCATCGGCGCGGCCCCGCTGACCGACTGGCTGGACGGCGCGGTACTGCGCGACGAGCGCGGGTTCATCCTGTCCGGGCCCGACCTCACCGCGGACGGAAAGCCGCCCGCGAGCTGGGAGTTGGACCGGCCGCCGTACCACCTGGAGACCAACATTCCCGGCGTGTTCGTGGCGGGCGACGCACGCGCCGAGTCCGCGAAACGCGTCGCGTCCGCCGTCGGAGAGGGAGCCATGGCCGTGATGCTCGTCCACCGCTACCTGGAGCAGTCATGAGCGGGCAGGTGCTGCCCTGCAGCCCGCAGGAGATCGGCACGCTGTTCCTGTTCGAGAAGCTGACGCCGGAGCAGCTCGGCAGGCTGTGCTGCGACGGTCAGGTCGAGCAGTTCGAGGCCGGGCCCGTCTACACCGAGGGCGACCCCGCCACCTGCTTCTACGTCATGATCGAGGGCACCGTGGTGCTGTCGCGCCGCGTCGGCGAGGACGACGTGGAGGTCGCACGCACCTCGCAGCGCGGCGTGTACACGGGCGCGATGCAGGCCTACATCGGGGACCGGGTGCAGCAGGTGTACCTCAACTCGATGCGGGTGACGGAGACGACACGGTTCTTCGTGCTGCCCGCCGAGACCTTCGCGGCCATCATGAGCGAGTGGTTCCCGATGGCGGTCCACCTGCTGGAGGGGCTCTTCTTCGGCCAGAAGAGCAGCCAGTTGGCGATCAGCCAGCGTGAACGGCTGCTGGCGCTCGGCTCGTTGTCGGCCGGGCTCACGCACGAACTCAACAACCCCGCCGCCGCTGCCGTCCGGGCCACCTCGACGCTGCGGGAGCGGGTGGCGAAGATGCGGCACAAGCTGCGCGTCATCTCCTCCGGGCCGTACTCGCGGGAGGACCTCGCCAACCTCATCGACATCCAGGAGCGCACGGCCGAACGGGTCGCCAAGGCACAGACGTTGAGCCCGCTGGAGGCCTCGGACCGCGAGGACCAGCTCACGGACTGGCTCGACGACCACGGCGTCACGGAGTCCTGGCAGATCGCGCCGACGTTCGTGCAGGCCGGTCTCGACGTCGAGTGGCTCGACCAGGTCGCGGCGGCCGTGGACGAGGAGATCCTGCCGGGAGCGATCGGCTGGCTCAACTACACGGTCGAGACAGAGCTGTTGATGACGGAGATCGAGGACTCCACGACCCGCATCTCCAACCTCGTCGGCGCCGCCAAGCAGTACTCGCAGCTGGACCGTGCCCCGTACCAGGTGGCCGATGTGCACGAACTCCTCGACAGCACACTGCTGATGCTCGGCGGCAAGGTCGGCGACCGGATCAAGGTCGTGAAGGAGTACGACCGTACGCTCCCGAAGATCCCGGCCTACCCGGCCGAGCTCAACCAGGTGTGGACGAACCTGATCGACAACGCGGTGTCCGCCATGAACAGCGCGGGCGGGGAAGGCACGTTGACGGTGCGGACGGCGCTGGTGCGCGATCAGCTGATGGTGGAGTTCCGTGACACGGGACCGGGTGTGCCGCAGGAGATCCGCAGCCGTATCTTCGATCCGTTCTTCACCACCAAGCCGGTGGGCGAGGGCACGGGCCTCGGTCTGGACATCTCCTGGCGGATCGTCGTGAACAAGCACCACGGCACGCTCCAGGTGGAGTCGGTGCCGGGCGACACCCGCTTCCAGGTCCTGCTTCCCCTCACCGCCACGGACAACGAGACGCCCGAGGAGTCCGCATGAACGACATCACCGGAATCGACCCCAGCGTCCCGCCGAGCGGCGCCGGCTGCGTGGAGTGCGACGCGGCCCAGGGCTGGTGGTTCCACCTCCGGCGGTGTGCGCAGTGCGGTCACATCGGCTGTTGCGACGACTCCCCCGCCAAGCACGCCACGGCCCACTACCAGTCCACGGGACACCCGTTCATCCAGAGCTACGAGCCGGGCGAGGACTGGTTCTGGAACTTCAGCACCTCCGAGCTGTACGACTCCGGTCCCGAGCTCACCGCCCCGGTGAGCCACCCGAAGGACCAGCCGGTGCCGGGTCCGGCGGGACGCGTTCCGGCCAACTGGGCCGAGACACTGCGCTGAACCGGCCCGCCGGGCGGGCACCGTCTCCCGCCCGGTGGCCAGGTGCGTTGTCGGTGGCGCGTGCCAGGATGGGGACGTGTCGCAATCCGTAGCAGCAGCGCCGCTCATCGGCCGGGACGAGGAAGTCGCCCGCCTCGCCGGTGTGCTGGAGCGTGCCCGCGCGGGCACGGCCGGGGCGGTGCTGATCGCCGGGGACGCGGGCGTCGGCAAG
>NZ_JAWOAI010000625.1:0-5037 GCF_033194735.1 Streptomyces sp. W16 | reverse complement strand
CGCGGTGGCCACCGTCCCCCTGTGCACGGTGGCCACCGCGCCCGCGCCGTGCGGCGAGAGCGCCGGCACTCCGCCGAGACCGGCGGACTGCCGTACCGGTCGCCCAAACCATCGCCGTGCGGGAAGCACGGGGGCAACGAATTCGAAGGTGTTCTAAGTGGCCCCGGCAGGGGTTTGTCATCGATCCAGCAGACGCAGGCCCAGGGACGTCGCCGAGTGCCGTACGAACTGGCCGTCCCGATGGCTGGCGATCAGACCTCCGTCGCGCAGCACACCGAGCTGGTAACTGGCGCTGGGCAAACCGATGTTGGCCGCCGAAGCCACCTCGGACGTCGTCCGAGCCCCATGGCTGGCCAGATGCGCCAGCACGGCCGTCCGGGTACGGCCGAGCAGCCGCTCCAGCCCGTCCTTGCCCGCGCGGACGATCTCCAGGGGCTGTTTGGCCACCGGGTAGACGAGCACAGGCCCGAGCGTGGGGTCCGCGAGGCCGGTGGGCCTGCGCCAGCAGAAGTAGGACGGGACGAGCAGCAGGCCCCGGCCCTCCAGGTGCAGTTCGCGGTCGACGGGATAGTCCACCTCCAGCACGGGAGCATGCCAACGGGCGTGCGGGCGCAGGCTGTCGAGGAGGGCGGAGGTGCCGCCGTCGAGGAGCGCGCGTGAGCGCAGCTCGACATCGTCACCGACGGCGGTCTGGACGCGGGGCCAGTACGGTTCGAGCAGCGTCCCGCAGGACAGTTCCAGGGCTCGCGTCAACGCCCCCAGGGCCTTCGTGCCCGACCTGTCGAGGGTCGAGACCCACGACGGCAGCGGACGGGACTCGGCGAGCCGGGACAGCTCACGGGTCAACCGGGTGCGGGAGGTGGCCCGTACCTCGTCGAGACCGCCGGCCAGACCACCGCCCGTGACGGACGGCGTGAGGAAGTCGGGGATGTAACCCGCCGGAGGAATCAGCGTCTGCAACGGCAGCAGGGCCCGCCTGGCCCGCGGATCCTTGGCCAGCCCGTGGCGCACCGAACGGCGCCAGTGCCCGAATTCGAGCGCCCCCTGCCGGCTGTCCAACCGGCAGACACCACACACGAGTTCCCACAGCGCATGAGGTTGGCGGGCGACCCGGATGTTCTGCAGGTCCCGTGAGGTGAAGTGAATACGGAGCATGCGGCCTCATTCCCGCGCGAGGTCAGTGCGCGTGATCGGTGGGGGGCCACGCCCGCACGAAACCGGCGCGCCACTCATGGTGACGACTGAGAGGCTCGCTTGGTTGTCGTGCCGGGCTTCAGTTCCCACCCCGCTCACGCGGAATCTTCTGCCCCGCTTCGACGGCCACCGGCAGGCGGTTCTCCGCCGGCGGCAGGGGGCAGGTGGCCAGGTCCGTATAGGCGCAGGGGAGGTTGGCCGCGCGGTTGAAGTCAAGGACGACCGTGCCGTCGGCGGCGGGCGGGGCGAGCGCGAGGGCCCGGTTGGCGGCGTAGGTGGTCACTCCGGAGGTGGCGTCCGTGAAGAGGACCAGCAGCCCGCCCGGCCCACGCCCGGGGAACGCGGTCAGGGTCAGTGGGTGCCCGTCCAGTTCGAAATCGACCCGGCCCGGGGCGTCGTACACGTGCTCCAGGCCCTCGACCGCCGCGCCCACGGTCGTCGGGCGCGGGGTCTCGAAGGCCGTGTACCGTCCCCGCACCACCCAGCGGGGATCCGGCGCGTAGGCGGGGGTACCGGCGAAGGCGGCGCGCAGCGGCGCGTCCGGGTGCCGGGGCCGGACGATGTCGTGCCCGCCGCGCCTGGCCACCTCGATCACGGCGTCACCCCAGACCGCGTCGACACCGCCCCGCTCGGGCAGCACGCCGAAGCGGTGCTCACCCCGCACGGGTGTTCCCCCTACGACGAGTTCCTCACCGTCGTCGAGGGCTACGGCGACCCCGGCGGCGTCGGTCCACCAGGCACCCGGCGCGTCCGGGAACCGCTGCGGTCGGTCGTCGAGCCAGTGCAGTCCGGTGATCGCCAGGAATCCGTGCGGGGCGGCGAGCCGTTCCTCCTGACCGCGGTACCACTCCAGCCATTCCTGGGCGAAGGCCTGCAGATCCGTCGCGGTGAGATCAACGGTCATGATCACTCCTTCGTCGCACGAGGCTCGGCCTCGAAACGGGGTCGTAGCAGTACCAACCCCGGCCGCCGGGCGGGGGATTCCGGCCCGTGTGTGACAGCTTTGTGTCGGGATGGCGCACCTGCCCGATGACCGGGACTCCGACCGGGCGGCCAAGGCGACTGCCGACGAATCAGGTCCGCTCACTCACGAATTGCTCGATCTTCAGGTCGGTGAGCGAGTCCATCGCGTCCAACTGCTCGGCGGCAGCGACGAGTTGATCGTATTCGGCGCGGTGGATCGGAATACGGAAGCATTCGATCACGTGCGCGAGATCGTCCAGGGCCATGTCGGTCTCGTCGTTCTCGACCAGTTCGACGACCGTGGCCAGTGACCTCGCGGGTCTCGCATCGACGACCGCACGCCGCGCGAGGCTCTCTGCGACCGAACGGATCAGCGCCTCGGGTGAGTTGGGCGCGTCGATGTGACGGGGCTGTTCTCTCCTCCTGCGAATTCGCAAGTCAGCCGACCTCGTTGACCTTTCCCGTCGCTACGATCACACCGCCCGCGTTGCGGATGACGTGGGCCTCGCCCTCGTTCAGGCCGAGGACCGCGCACACGTTGAGTCACGCGTCCATGCGAAGGTCGGCACCCCAGCAGTCAACCCTCCACCGACGGAAACTGGCAAGCGACGGTCGGCCGCAGCGGCCTTCCGGGCCGCGTCGCGATCTACGACTCCAGGAGCAACGGTATGAGCACCTTCCCCACCGCGCGAGACGTCAGGACCACGCCCGAAGGGCTGCTCTGGGAACCGAGCCAACGCTGGGTCCGAGGCCTCAAGGACGACGTCACCGTCGTGGACAGCAGGCACCCCGTCCTCGTCTGGGAGCCGGGAGTTCCGGTACCGCTGTACGCCTTCCCGCACCACGAGGTCCGCGAGGACCTGCTCCGACCCGCGAAGAACCCCCCGACCGGCACACACACCGGATCACGCGTCTTCTACGACCTCGAAGTCGACGGCCGGCTGGTGGAGAACGCGGCCTGGACCTTCCCCGCGGAGGACCTGGCCGGGCACATCGCCTTCGAGTGGTTCCGGCGGGTCGGGCGAGGCCTGGACCACTGGTACGAGGAGGAGGAAGAGATCTTCATCCACCCCCGCGACCCGCACAAAAGGGTGGACGCCCTCCCCAGCAGCCGTCACGTCCGGGTCGAGATCGACGGCACGGTCGTCGCCGACACCCACCGTCCGGTCCTCCTCTTCGAGACCGGACTACCGACCCGGTACTACATCCCACGCGAAGACGTCCGCCTGGACCTCTTCGAACCGACCGACCACAGCACGGGGTGCCCCTACAAGGGGACCGCCACGTACTGGTCGTGGCGGAGCCGGGCCGGCGGTCCAGGTGTCCCGCCGAACATCGTCTGGAGCTACCCGGAACCGCTGCCCGCGGTGGGCGCCGTCAAAGACCTGCTCGCCTTCTACAACGAGGCGGTCGACATCGCCGTGGACGGCGAAGTCCTGGAACGCCCCGTCACTCCCTTCACCGAGACGCTGGCTCAACTTGGTCGCGATTGAAGCCCTGTTGGCGTGAGCCGAAGTGAATCGCGGCTCACCGGGCAGTCGTCCCTTGGTACATGAGGGAAAAGTAGAAGAGAGAAGAGATGAAGCAGGCGCCGAAACGCACGGTGCTCGATCTGACCGCGGTGCAGGTGGTGGCGAGTGCGCTTGCCACCGTGGTGGGCGCGGTGCTGGCGTCCTTGCTGGGGGTGACCGGGACGATCATCGGCGCCGCCGTGGTCAGCACCAGCGCGACCACCGGTGCCGCGGTCTTCCAGCACGCTTTCCGGCGGACGGGTGAGGGGATCCGCCGGCGGGTGCCCGCGGTGGCGATGGCTCTCACACCGAGTGAGGAGCGGGCGGTTCAACGCGCGGACGCCCGGGCGGCGTTCGCCCTGCCCGACGACACCCCGGCCGGTGCGACGACATCGATCGCCACCCCCTCCGACGAAGAGTCGGTGACCACCTGTCGGAGCGGTTCCTTCTGGAAGACCGTCGGCTGGAAGAAGTACGCGCTGGCGACAGGCCTGGTGTTCGCCCTGGCGATGGTCACGGTCACCGTGGGCGAGCTGGTCATGGGCAAGCCGATAGCCGCCGCGGTGCGGAACGAATCGGGCAACGGCACGTCGATCGGCGGCGGTTCGGCCGGGACGCCCGCTCCCGCGCACAGCCCGACACCCACTCCGCTCGCGACCAGCGGTGCGGGGTCACAGACGGGCGGCTCGGCCGCGCCCTCCGCGAGCGTGAAGCCGGACACGAGCTCCAGTTCCCGCGCCGGCGCCGGTCAGAGCTCCGGCTCCAGCCCCGAGACCTCCGCGTCGACCGTGCCGTCCGCGAGCAGCAGCGCCGTCAACAGCGCCGACGCCACTGCTCGTTGAGCCCCCGCTCCGGCTGAGCGGAGGCTGTCGTACGACGGTGGCCGACCCTACTGAGGTGTCCGGTTCGCCTCGGCCGGCGTCCGGTCGTCGGGACGATCGGGAAGGGCGAGCTGCCTGCTGAACCTCCGTGCGGTGAGGAGCGCGAGCAGGGCCGTGAGTGCCGCCAGCGCGGCGAGGGCGGCCATCAGCCCCGCCAGCCAGGGCGGCGCGGCGGTGATCCGCAGCGCCTGGGACAGCCGCGTGGAGTGGAACCGGCCGTCGAACAGCTGGATCGCCGCAAGCGCGGCCGGCACCACCATGGATACGGCGAGCACGGGCAGCCCGCCGTGCAGAACCAGCGCCGGTGCCAGCAGGACGCACAGGATCGAGACCCCGAGCGCGAAACCGTAGGCGGCACCTGAGGCCCCGTCGCGGTGCAGCGGGAAGTAGGAAAGCCCGCACAGGACGAGCGCCGCCGCCGCGAACAGCCGGGGCCAGAGCGGGAGTTCGGCGCGCCGCGGCACCGTACGCGGAGGCCGTGGACGGCG
>NZ_JAWOAI010000624.1:0-5092 GCF_033194735.1 Streptomyces sp. W16 | reverse complement strand
GCGCCCCCGGTGCCGCCCTCCTCGTCCACATCGCTGACGCGCTGACCCGGTCCCCGCTCGACGCCGCCGCCCGGGTCCGCACCGGCACGACGGAGGGGAGCACCCGGGCATGAGCCTCATGGTGTATCTCGCCGCCGCCGTCTTCGGACTGTCCTGCACCGCCCTGCTGCGCCGCCCGTCGAGCGTCCCGCGCGATCCGCTGACCGTGTCCACCTGCGTGGCGATCGTGCTCGGCTCCCTGGGCCTCGTCTGCGCGGCGCCGACGACCCTGAGCGCGGTCAACGGCCTCACCGGCATCCCGAACTTCGGCGCCCCCCTCACCTACGGCATGATCTCCGCGTACAGCTGCTCCCTGCTGATCCTGCTGTTCCAGTGGCGGGGCGGCTCCCGCGCCCGCGTCCGCCGCATGGTGCTGCGCGGCGTGGCAGCCTACGGCGCGCTGATCGTCGCCATCGTCGTACTGTTCGCGCTGGCCGACCCGAGCGTCGAGCGGCTCACCGACCTCGACACGTACTACGCCAACACGCCCTACATGCGCGAGATGATCGTGCTCTACCTGCTCGGGCACAGCGCGGCCACCCTCGCGATGTGCGCCGTGTGCGTCTCCTGGGCCCGGGAGGTCACCGGCCTGCTGCGGACCGGGCTGCAACTGATCCTCGTCGGCACCCTGTTGGACGTGGTCGGCTTCCAGCTCACCAAGTACACGGCGGTGGTGGCCCGTTGGAACGGTCACAACCTCGACTTCCTCTCCACCGGTGTCGCCCCGCCGATGGCCTCGCTGGCCGCCCTGACCTGTTCGGCGGGCTTCGCACTGCCGAGGCTGCTGCCGACGTTCCGCGCGCACCGGCGTGACCTGTGCGACCTGCGCGGGCTGGGCCCGCTGTGGGCGGAGGTCCGCTTCGCGTCCCTCGCGCCGAAGCCGCCCAGCGCGTTCTGGCGGCTTCCCCGGATGCGCCTGCACTGGCGTGAAGTGTCCATACACGACGGCCTGTTGGCGCTCGCCCCGTACTTCGACGACCGGGTCCGCGAACGCACCCGCGACGCCGCCCTGCACGAGGGCCGCTCCGCGCACGAGGCCCGGGTGGCGGCCGAGGCGGCGATGGTGGCCGACGCCGCCCGCCGCGCCGCCGCCCGCGAGGAGCCCTTCGGCACACCGAGCACCTACCGTCTCTACGCCACCGAGGTCTCCGACACCTGCGGGCTGGTCGAGCTGGCCCGGGCACTCGCCAGGTCGCGGCTCGCCACGGCCGTACCGGAGAGTACGGTGAAGGCCACCCCGCGCTGACCCGCTGTTGCGCGAACACCCCTGTTTCCTGGCTGATTTGAGGAGCCCCATGCCGCGGAGAGCTGTCGTCGTCGGTGCCGGACTGGCCGGCCTGCTGGCCGCCGCCGCCCTGTCCGTCCACGCGGACGAGGTGATCGTGCTGGACCGGGACGAGCTGCCCGACGGACCGGAGCACCGCAGGGGTCTCCCGCAGGGGCGTCACGCCCATCTGCTGATGTCCGGCGGCCTGGCCGCGATGGAGGACCTCGTGCCCGGCCCGAGCGTGCGCGAACAGCTGCTCGCCGCGGGCGCCCACGAGATCTCCCTCAGCTCGGGCATGCTCGCGCTGACTCCCGAGGGCTGGCTGCGCCGCTGGCGGCACGAGGGCCCCCGGATGCTCACCTGCAGCCGGGCGCTGCTGGACTGGGTGGTGCGCTCGGCGGTCCTGGCCAACACGAAGACCGAGATCCGTACGGCCCGGGGCCTGGACCTGCTCGGCGACGCCCGGCGCGTGACCGGCGTACGCATCTCGACAGACGCCGGGATCACGGAACTTGACGCCGACTTCGTGGTCGAGGCCAGTGGCCGCGGCTCACGGATCGTGCGCTGGCTGGAAGCGCTCGGGGTGACCGGGATCGACGAACGGACCGTCGACTCCGGCCTCGTCAACGCGACCCGGATCTACCGCAGGCCCGAGGGCGCCGAGCACTTCCCGCTCACGATCCTCCAGGCGAACCCGTACGAGTCCCGGCCCGGCCGCGCCGGAATGGTCCTGCCCATCGAGGGCGACCGCTGGATGGTCAGCCTCGCCGGCACCCGGGGCGGCGAACCGCCCGCCGACCCGGACGGCTTCCTCCAGTACATCCGCGACCTGCCGGACCCCATCCTCGGCCGCCTGGTCTCCGGCGCCGAACCCCTGACGGACATACACACCAGCCACAGCAGCAAGAACGTCCGCCGCTACCTGGAGAAGGTCCGGGACTGGCCCGACGGCCTGGTCGTCCTCGGCGACGCCCTCGCCACCTTCAACCCGGCCTACGGACAAGGCATGTCGGTGGCCGCACTCGGCGCGCAGGTCCTGTCCCGGGAACTGGAGAACGAGGGCTTCACCGCCCCCGGCCTGGCCGCCAAGGTCCAGCACGGAGTGGCCGCCCCCGTGGAGGGCGCCTGGGCGCTGGCGGTGGGCCAGGACGTCTGGTACCCCGAGACAAGGGGCCCCGAGCCGACCACCGCGGACCGCCTGATAACCCGCTACTCCCGCCGCCTCCTCAAGACGGCAACGGGTTCATACCCGGCGGCGGCAGCACTGGCGGCGGTGACCAGCATGGAGGCGGACGCGTCGACGCTGATGCGCCCCAGCACCCTGCTGGCGGCCCTCAACGGCCCACTCCTGCCGCCGCTTTCGGGCCCACCACTGACTCCGTCGGAGAGAGAAACCCTGGCCGGCTTGGAGGGTGCGGCGAGCTGAGGCTTTTGTCTTTAGGGGCGCGGGGAACTGCGCGACCAGCCCCCACCGACCCGCACCCAAAACTCAACCCTCACCCGTCAAACGCAGGTTGCGCCAACCCTTTCCCCGCCCCCGGCACAACCAACAGCGAACCAGCAACAGGATGCGGCGACTTGAGCCCCACCCGAGCTGTAGTGACGTACAGGTCAGTCAAGTCCGCGCCCCCGAACGCGCACGCGGTCACCAACGGCACAGGCATCGGAATCACCCGCTCCAACTCCCCGTCCGGCGTATACCGCCGCACCGCACCCCCGTCCCACAAGGCAACCCACACACACCCATCCGCATCGACCGTCAACCCGTCTGGGAACCCGGCCCCCGCCTCAATCTCAGCGAAGCGACGCCGCTTCGAAACCCGCCCGTCCGCGTACTCGAACACATCGATCCGACGCGTGGGCGAGTCGATGTAGTACATGAGCCGCCCGTCCGGACTCCAGCCCGTCCCGTTGCTGACGGCCACGTCGTCGAGGACCAGCTGAACCGCCCCGTCCCCGGCGACCCGGGACAACGTGCCGCCACACGCCGCCTCGTCGTACCGCATCGTGCCCACCCACAGCGCACCGTCCGGCGCCACGGCCGCGTCGTTCGCCCGCCGACCCGGAACCGGCTCCCGGTGCAGCCACCGGAACCCCCCGTCCGGGTCGACGAGCCCGACCCCGTCCCGGAGATTGAGGACCAGCCCCCCGCCGACCCGCGGCTTCGCCGCGCCGACGTGCTGTTCGGTCACCCGGACCGTACGGGCGCCGGACGCGGGGTCGTACGTATGCACTCTGGAGCCGAGGATGTCGATCCAGATCAGCCGCCCGGCCGCCGCGTCCCACGTCGGCCCCTCGCCGAGGGTGGCCTCGGCCCGTACCGCCACTTCGTACGTCATGCCACGCTCCGGTGTCCGAGTCGCTCCGACAGTTCGGCGGCGCCCTTCGCGGCGAGCTGCTCCAGTTCGGCCCGGCGCTCGTCGCTCCAGCGGATCATGGGGACGGAGATGGAGAGCGCGGCGACGACCTGCCCGGTACGGTCCCGGACGGGGGCGGCCACACACGACACATCTGGGTTCGACTCACGGCTCTCGACCGCGACCCCCCGCTCCCGGATCTCGGCGAGGGCCACCCGCAGGGCGTCCGGCTCGACGATGCTGTTGGGCGTCATTGCGACCAGCGACGCGCCCGCGGGGATGCGGGCGGTCAGCTCCGGCTCGGGGAGGGAGGCCAGCAGCATCTTGCCCACGGAGGTGCAGTGGGCGGGCAGCCGGCGGCCGGCCGCCGACACCATGCGCACCGCGTGCGTGGAGTCGACCTTGGCGATGTAGATGACGTCGGTGCCTTCGAGGATGGCCACATGCACGGTCTCGTCGCAGGTCTCGGCGACGGACCGGGCGACCTGCTGGCCCTCGGCGGCGAGGTCGAGCTGCTCGGCGTACCGGCTCCCGAGCTGGTACGGACGGACCCCCAGCCGGTAGCGTCCGGGTTGTCCGGGCACGGGCACGATGTAGGACCGGGCGGAGAGCGTGGTGACGAGTTCGTGCACGGTGGTGCGCGGCAGTTGCAGCTTGCGCACGATGTCGGGGGCGGAGAGCGTCCCGTCCCCGTCGAGGAAGAGCTCAAGGATGTCGAGAGCCCGGGTCACGGCAGGTACGAGGCGTCCCACAACCGGCCCCCTTCTTGGATGTCGATGAGTGGCTGCGTAAAATGACGTGTTCGAAATTTCAACTGACGATCGGGATAACGAACACAGGCTAGCCATAGAGGGTTGCACGGGCAATGGTCGGGTGACCGCCTGACTAGGACCTGGCCCGCGGATCGCCCAGCGCGCCGCGCAACCGCTGCGCCCGCAGGACGAGTTCCAGCTCGAAGCGCCGGTCGGGATCGTCGATCTCGCTGCCCCAGAGTTCGCGGATCTGGCGCAGCCGGTAGCGCACGGTCTGCGGGTGCACACCGAGCCGCGCGGCCACCTCGGGCGCCCCGCCCCGGGTCTCCAGCCAGGCCAGCAGGGTCTCCGCGAGCCGGCGCCGGTGCGTCGGCCCGCAGTGCGCCAGCGGTGCCAGACACCGCAGCGCGAGATCGTCGATCAGCTCCTCGGGCTGCAGCAGCACCAGCGCCTCGGTGTGCTCGGTGCAGTACAGAACACCTCCGGCCGGCAGCAGCCCCCGCTCCATCAGCCCTACGGCGGCCTCCGCCCAGCGTGCCGACTTCACCGCGTCGGCCAGCGGCACCGGGGGTCCGATCGCGCCCGCCCAGCCGGTCAGCGCCCGGTGCAGCAGTTCGGGCCGGCCGGCAGCGTCCGGTTCCGGGACGACCATGCGGGGCTGCTCGTACTCCATGTCG
>NZ_JAWOAI010000623.1:0-5102 GCF_033194735.1 Streptomyces sp. W16 | reverse complement strand
GCAACCCGGCCGCCGCCCTCGACCGGGTGCGCACCGACCGGGCCCACGGCGCCGCGGTCGCCGTCGCCCACTTCGCCGCCCTCGGCCACCGCAGGATCACCGCGGTACTCCAGGAAGGCCCGCACGCCGAGCGGATCACCGCAGGATACGAGTCGGCCGTACGCTCCCTCGGTCTCGAAGCCGCCCCGGGCGCCCCCTCGGTCCGCGAACACGGCGACTACGAGGCGAGCGTGGACTTCCTGGCGGACGCGGTACGCCGACGCGGTGTCACCGCCGCCCTCGTGCACAGCGACGAGGACGCGATCGTGCTCGTGCCCCGGCTCCGGGCTCGCGGCATCCGCGTCCCCGACGACCTGGCGCTCATCGCCTACGACGACGAGGTCGCCCCGCTCGCCGACGTCCCGCTCACCGCCGTGGCCCCGCCGAAGCGGTCGGTGGGGGAGCTGGCCGCTCAGCTGCTGCTGCGAAGGCTCGCCGAGCGCGGGAACGGAGCGCGGCCGGTCCCTCGCCAACACGTGGAACTCCTCCCCGAGTTGAGGATCCGTGCCTCCTGCGGAGGCGGGCCGCCCACCCGGTGAACCCGGGACGACCGTTTTGATCATTACGCGCGAACGCTCTCCACACCCTCAGCCAAGGAGAACCGGCATGCCCTCCCTGCCTCCGGCCCGCCCCCGCATCCTGTACGTCACCGATCTGGCGTATCAGGCACGTGGGCGCCGCTACTGCGACGAGGACATCGACCTGACCTCCCGGCTGCGCGCGGACTTCGACCTGGCGCTGTGTCATCCGCTGGACGCGGCCGGGCTGATGGACGGATTCGACGCGGTCGTGGTCCGCAACAGCGGTCCCGTCCTCGGACACCAGGAGGAGTACGACGCGTTCCGCGAGCGCGCGACCGAGGCCGGGGCCCGCGTCTACAACCAGCTGTCGGGCCGGGCGGACATGGCGGGGAAGCAGTACCTCCTGGACCTCAGTGCCGCCGGATTCCCGGTCATCCCGACCGTCGACCGGATCGAGGACCTGGACCGGCTGCCGCGCACGGACCGGTACGTGGTCAAGCCCAAGCTCGGCGCGGACTCGATCGGTCTGCGGATCGTCCCGGCGGACCGGCTGCCCGCCCTCGCCGACGGGAGCGTCCTGGTCCAGCCGTGCGTCGACTTCTCGTACGAGGTGTCCTTCTACTTCGTCGACCACGACTTCCAGTACGCCCTGCATGCCCCGGACACAGGGCAGCGCTGGCGGCTCGAAGCGTACGAACCCACCGCCGCCGACCTGGAGTTCGCGCAGCGGTTCATCGACTGGAACGGCATCGACCACGGCATCCAGCGCGTCGACGCCTGCCGTGCCCCGGACGGTGAACTGCTGCTGGTCGAGCTGGAGGACCTGAACCCCTACCTCTCCCTGGAGGCACTCGACGACGTACGCCGGGACGCGTTCGTCGCCGCGCTGAAGGCGTCCCTGCACCGGTTCGTCGGAGCGTGACGTGAACTCCTGAGGCCGAACGCGCGTATCTCAGAGGGATGGCGGAGATCCGTGCGCGCGGAACGGAAGGAGAGCAGTGTGTCTACACCGCCCGAACCGGGAGCCTCGTCCGGCGGCCCGGTCCTGGAACCCGCCCGTGTCCTGCGCCGCCGCCGCTCCGACAATCTCGCGGAACTGCTGCGGGAGCCCCGCCGGGACTCCTCCGTCTTCGAGTCGGTCCCGGTGTCCCGGCCGTTCTTCGGCTCCGACGACGAGACACAGGAACTGCCGCCCGTACGCGGTGACTTGCGCCCGGTACCGAGCGACAGCCCCTTCGGCCCCGGACTGCGCCGGGCCGCCATCACCATCGGCGTCAGCGCCGCCGCCCTGGTCGGCTTCGCCTGCGCCCTCCTGCTGCCCGGCAGAGGCGAGGCCAGCACCGCGCAGCCGGTCACCACACCCACCCCGGTGACCTCCGCCACCGCCACGAGCGCCGCCGACCCCGACGGCGCCGGCACCCTCCGCGAGGGAGACAGCGGCGCCCAGGTGACGGAGCTCGAACAACGCCTCCTGCGCATCCCCAACGTCTACGAGAACGGCTCCACCAGCGGCCGGTACGACGCGACCCTCAAGGAGGCGGTCGCCCGCTTCCAGCTCTGGTACGGCATCCGCGGCGACGAGAACGGCGTCTACGGCGACGACACCCGCAAGGACCTGGAGTCACGCACGACACCCGACGCCGGCCAGTAGGGCTCGCGCCCGGTCATTCGTCGTCGTGGTGTCGCCAGTACCAGAACGCGCCTACGACGAGGGCCAGCAGAAACACTCCGGGCAGGACCAGACCTGGAATACGGGAGCCACTCATCGGCCTGGCCTCCGGTTTGGGAAGGGCACCGTGCCGTCGCCGCCGGTCAGCGTCCCGTGCTGTGTCCGACCAGTGCCTCGGTCACGGCGCGGACGCTGCGCGCGATGTGCTGCAGCTGGAGGAGCTCGGCGGCGTACAGCTTGATGGTGTGCTCGATGACAGACTCCGGCAGGCCGATGCCTGGCAGGTCGGCGCGTGCGGTCTGCAGGGCGGTGCGGGCCACGCGGATCTCGTGCTGGACCTGGATCTGCGCATGGCGGGCGAGCAGCACGGGGTGGCGGATGAACGCGGGGTAGCTGGCGTAGCGGGCCGGCACCAGCTCGCGCAGCCACTTGGCGGCCGAGCGCTCCCAGTCGTAGCTGCCCGGCGTCTTGACCTGACAGGGCCAGTCCTGGCTGATGCGGGTGGTGGTGAGTTGCATGTCATCGCTTCCCGGTGTGCGGCGTCGCGGGGGGTGGTTCGACGGTGTGTGGCGGCCCCGGTCTAGGGGATGACCGGGGCCGCCCTGGGCGCTCGCGCAGGCGATGCCCGACCGAACACCCCTGGCGCCGACGCGGGTAGGAGACGGCGGCTGGGGGTGTCCGTGCAGGAGCCCCGGAGGACGGGTGTCGCCGGCGCGGCAGGTGGAGCAGCGTGCGCATGGGCGGACCGGTGCTTTCTCGGGGCGGGTGCGAGCGCTGGGCTCACGGGTGCGGAACAGGTCCGGAGTGGGCCGGACGCGATCCGTGAGCAGTATTTATATATGCCGTCTTCTTTGCAAGGCGTATGAAAACATTCATGCGCGAAATGGGTGGAATCGTCCCTGTCTGAAGTGATTCGATGGGGGAGTGGCGGGTCAGTCCCGCATGAAGAACTGGTGCTGCTCGGCGATCTGCTCGTAGTCCTCAAGGCGGGCCTGGGTGCGCTCGGGATCGGCGTCCGTCATGGCCTGGAGCAGCGCGGAAGCCATCACGCCCGGCGCCGCGTAGGAGTCGAAGACCAGGCGGGAGCCGGTGCCGGTGGCGAAGGTGATGTCGGCCTCGTCGGCCAGCGCGCCGAGCGCGAGGTCGGTCACGAGGGCCACTTTGAGCCCGGCGCTGCGGGCCACCCGGATCGCGGTGAGCGTCTCGTGCGCGTGCCGCGGCATGTCGAAGGCGAGCAGCCAGGTGCCGCCCGCCTCGCGTGACTGCAGGATCGCGTCGTAGGCGACGCTGCCGCCCCTGGTGACCAGCCGTACGTCGGGGTGGATACGGCGTGCGGCGTACGCGAAGTACTCGGCCAGCGAGACGGAGATGCGCAGGCCGAGGACGGTCAGCGGGGTGGACGCCGACAGTTCGCGGCCGACGCCGATCAGCCGGTCGGGGTCGGCGAAGTCCCGGCGCAGGTTCTCCAGGTTCTCGATCTCGGCGTCGACCGCGGCCTGCAGTTCGTTGCTGCGGTTCACCTCCGCCGCGGGGCCGCCCGCGAGGGTGCTCAGGGCGATCGCCTGCAGCCGCTCCCGTAGCGCCGGGTAGCCGCTGAAGCCGACCGCCGCGGCGAACCGGGTCACCGAGGGCTGGCTGACCCCGACGCGTTCCGCGAGATCGGTGATGGAGAGGAACGCGGCCTCGGTGATGTGCTCGATCAGGTACTGCGCGATGCGCCGCTGACCCGGCGACAGCCGTGGCCCGTCGAAGAGTTCGCGGAGCTGGGAAGTCGGCGCCGCCCCGACTTCCGGGTCGGTCTTTCCCGAGGTGATCGCGGATGCCTGGGCGCGTGCCTGCTGCGGCGATGGCACGGATCCGCCTCCTTTGTCTCCCACGGTCACTCAACATAGCTCACAGAGCGTTGTGACCAGAGGGCGATCAGCGCCGGTAAATGGTGATCGAATGACCGACTTGATCGATCGGGCGACTGCTGTCGATCAACTCGGCCAGTTTTCCGCGGGCTTTGTCGATCGAGGTGTCCGAAACGACCAGCAGGCCGTGCACCTCGCGCACGCCTACCTTGCGCGGATCGGACGACTGGATGCCGTAGTACGACGGCACACCGCTGCCCTTGTAGACCAGCCAGATCCGCTCGCCCGGGTAGCGCTCACGGAGCCGGTCGGCGAGCCGGCCGAGGTCCTGGCCCCAGTCCACGTTCGAGTCGTGCAGCCGCAGATAGGTCTTCGCCGGACCGCCGAACGCCTCGTTGGAGTACGGCAGATAGTAGGGGAACGTCCGCAGCGAACTCACCGCGACGAACGCCACCAACAACCCCGTGGACAGCGCGGCCCACCGCCATCGCAGCAACGGCACACAGGCCGCCGCGACCGCCAGGAACATCGGCACGAAGATCGCGTACCGCGTACCGAAGTCCCGCGAGCCGCCCATCGCCGCGGCCAGCAGCACCGCGGTGGGCACGAGCAGATAGGGCGCCGCCGGCCGCAGCCGCCGTACCGCCACGACCGTGACGGCACCCGCCACCCACAGGGCGAGCATGCCGAGCGGGGTCTTCACCAGGAACGCGGCAGGCAGGTAGTACCAGTGGGACCCGGTGTAGAGGTGCCCGAACAGGAAGCCCTGCCACGGGTAGTCCTCAAGGCCGAACTGGATGCGCATGCCGTCGAGGAACGCCCGCGGGAACGGCAGCAGCTCGACCACCCGCCCGCGCAGCCCGTGCACGGCGGGCACCGGTTCCGTGGACGCGAACCGCAGTCCGGGGTCCACCACCAGATACGACGCCCATACGACGGCGACCGCGACCAGCGCGACGACCACCGCGCTCGCGGCGCCGAGGAGTAGCGCCCGCCGCCGGGCCTCACGGTCGGCCGGGC
>NZ_JAWOAI010000622.1:0-5112 GCF_033194735.1 Streptomyces sp. W16 | reverse complement strand
CGCCCCGAGCGCGGCCAGCACCCCGAGGGACGTACGTCCGACGAGCACGGCGGCGAGGAGCAGCGGTCCGGCGGACAGCGCCCCTCGCGTGACCGCGCTCCAGGGAACCGGGCCGCGCTGGGCCCGCAACGTGTGGGCGAGCCAGGGCGGAAGGGACAGTGCGACGGTACGTCGGGACACAGGGCTCCTGTCGTGGCGAGGGCGGGGTGGGCCTTCGGGCGACGGTGGCCGGGGCTGAGGCTGTGCTGTCCACGGTAGTTCGCGCACTCGGGCGGAACGGGCCGGTCGTATTTCGAGGGTGTGAAGGTTGGCCCTGGGGACGCTTTCTTTATGAACGCAACGCCGAGAACAGGGCTTCCGCGTCGGAAACCGCGCGCGTGAGCACCTCCGGTTCCCGGCGCAGCCCCGCCACGATGTCGTCGACGCTCCGCAGCCCGGCCCGCTCCAGCAGCCGCTTCTCGTTCGTCACCCACTCCCCCCGCCCCGCCAGCACACCGTGCCCGGCCTGTACGGCGGCCACGGCGAGCGCGCCGGCGACCTCGGTGAGCCGGCCCTTCGGGGCGTGGTTGGCCCGCGCGTACGCGAGGGTGGCGCGGGCGGTGCCGTGCCAGCGTTCGGCGGCGGAGCGCCGCAGCTTCTCGGGATAGCTGTCGGGGCGGGGCAGTTCACCCCGCAGGACGCGGTTGATCGCGAGTTCGGCGACCACCAGGTAGCTGGGGATTCCGGCGAGATGGAACAGCAACGGCTCCACCCGGAAGCGCCCTTCCTCCGCCTCCGCCAACTCCCGCTCCACCACGGCCAGATCGCGATAGTGCACATCGACCCGCCGCCCGTCGACGGTCAGCCACGCGCCCCCGTTGAAGACCCCACCGCCCCACCCGCCGACCTCGGAGACCTCACCGTCCCAGCCGAGGGCGCGGAGATCGGCCGGGTCGAAGGGGCCGCGGTAGTAGACCGCCAAGTCCCAGTCGCTGTCGGGTCGGTGGGTGCCCTGGGCGCGGGAGCCTCCCAGGGCGACGGCTCGCACGGCCGGCAACTCGGCGAGAAGGTCCGCGACTCCGCCGAGGAACGTCTCGTCGTCCATGGTCACTGGACGGATCCCCTGGCCACCAAGTCCAGCCCCTTTCCACGCAGTTCGAGTCTCAACGGTAGCCCGACCCTGACCCTCGTCACGGCCGAACTCACCGCGAACGCGGTCCGCCGCGGCCACGTCCTGAACTCGGCGCGGGGAGGCTGCTTTCCGTGGTGTCAGGAAGCGGGCCTGTCGGCCGAGGAGGACTCCTTGCCCTTCCCGTTCGGCTGGTGGGTGAAGACGGCCAGGTGCCACACCCCCTTCTCCCGTGTCACGGTGAAGGTGTCGCGCAGGGACTTGCCCGCCCCGCCGTCAGCCAGAAGGCGGGCCGACCCGGTGTCGGGACCCATGTCGTGGCCGATCTGGACATCCTTGATCTTCCACTCCTGCCCACCCCGGTCCGCGAGGATCCGCGCGGCCTCCTGCCGCGACCAGCTCTCGTCCTTGACCCCGCCGACCTTGATCAGGCCAGTGGCGCTGCGGGAGTTGAGGGCATCCACGTACGCCTCGACGGCCTGGCGGGCCCCGTCGGAGGAATCGGAGGAGGCCGAGCGGGAGGGTCCGGCCTTGTCGTCATGGGTCGAGCAGCCGGTGGCGACGGCCAGGGCGGCCAGCACGGCCAGCACGGCCAAGAGACGTCGACGTTCCACAGCGCGCTCCTTGTTCACGTGCGGGTTCTCCGGTGGGGGTGGCAGCCTGTCAGGTGCGGTGTGCGTACCGCCAGGCGCGAGGGTGGTCGGACAGGAGCTTGCGCAGGCTTTTGTTGTGGGTGTCGCTGGTGTGGTACGTCAGTTGGATGAGGGCGCCGCCCTTGGTGCCCCATCCGCCGGCCGGCATCGCCTGGGAGATGAAGTGGGTGCAGTCGTTGCCGTAGGTGCGGTACGCGTCGTTGTGGTGATCCCAGTACCTGGCGGCGTAGGCCACCATCTTGCTGTAGCCGTAGGCGGCCGAGGTCCCCGACTTGGCAGCGTCGGACGCGCTGCTGTCGGGCAGCGGGGTGGTGTCGGCCGTGTCGCCGGACGAGAGTTCCTCGTACTCCGGCGCTCCCTCTTCGACCTCCTGGGGCGTGAACGGCAGCCGGAGGCTGGTGTATCCGGTCAGCTGAAGCGTCGCCGTCCCGCCGTCGACGGTCGTGTCGTCGACCTTCACATCGACCCGCGCCTGCGTGTAGCCGCCGTCGATCTCCTTGTACCGCTTGCCCTATCTCTGCGAGCGCGGCGAGATCGTCCTGTGTCATCGGCACCGGCGTCTTCAACGGGGTCAGCTCCCGCATGAGGAACTACGAAGTCGGGCACCGCAAAGTACTCGACCACTGGTTCACCGCCCGGAGCAGCAAGCCGACCGGCCGCATCGGCAGCCCACTTGACCGCATGCGCAGCGAACGGTGGCGTTCCGACTGGAGCACCGAACTGGTCGACATCCTGAGCGTCTTACGTCATCTGACGAGCATCGAGGCCGAGCAGGCAAACCTCCTGAGCCACGTACTCGCCGGCCCGCTCATCAACATGGCGGAACTGACCCGGCGAGGTGTCCTCGAACCCCCGCTCCACACCGCCTCTCCGCGGCCCGCCGCCCCTGCCGAAGAGATGCTGCCCGGCATGGCCGACGTGGACGGCCTGGAAGCCTCGCCGGTCAATCCCCTCCAGCCCGCACCGGAACAGGCAGTGGATCCCGGCAGGCCTTCCCGGACACATGGCCCGCGCCGAGGTTCCACTCGCCATGAACCCAGGTGAATGGCATGAACACTCCGGACTAGTCTGCGGTCATGTTAGGAATCCTTCGGCGCAAGAAGAGCCGTCAAGAAGCCGCAGCAGCACAGCAGTGGGAACGCCTCGTCACCTCCGCCAGGCAACTCGGACCTGATTTCCACATCGTCCAGGTCGCCGAGGTGTACCAGAGAGCGAGGAACGGCTCCAAGGCGTACGTCATCTGGACCGAGACCGGGACGCGGCAGGACACCTGGTTCGAGGGATGGGCCCCTCAGCCGGGGTCCTTCCTGCTCGTCCGTGGGTCCGTGGGATACGGCCCGCACAACAACAACCCCAAGGTCCTCTTCATAGGATCCGGGGGCGTTCACAGCACGGCTGGCGCCAGCGCACGGAACGCCTGGCAGCGTCAGCAGAGCCGCCAGGCGTAGGCGTCGCCCAGCGCCTCAGGGCAGCCAGCGGCGGGCCTGTTCACGAGTGACGCGCGCGGCGTCGACGTACCAGAGGCGGTTCGGCTTGTCCCACTGTGCGCCGAGCAGTTTCTTCGCGTCGTCCTTCTCGGCGAAGGGCACCTGGAGATAGAGGCGGCCGTTGACGACAGCACCGGGGCTGATGCCGTCGGCAGGTGGCACAGCCGCCTCGGCCGTGCGGCTTGAGCCGTTCACGCCGCCGTTCACACCGCCGTCCAGCGAGCCTCCACCGCCCCCCGCTCGCGGGTTCCACGCGGCCTTGTCCTTCCGGGCACGCTCGATGACCCGGCTGACCCGCTCACAGGACGAGGGGTCCGTGAACCGCATCATCAGGTCTGTCGGGCCGCTGTTCGCCAGCAGATTGAGCGAGCCGTGCCAGAGGACCGTGCTGTCCAGGATGAGCACCTTCTCGTGCATGCGCTCCCGGAAGTCCACCTCGCAGCCCACCGCCCGCAGTTGATCGATGCGCTGCTGGTGGCGCTCGGCCGAGGCGTCGTCGCGCTGTTCGTCTGCGGCGCGGGTATAGACGACGATCCGCACGCCCTCACTCACGCGCCGGCCCAGGAGCGTCGACCACTTGCGGACCGGGATGGGGTCGAGGAAAGGGCAGTAGACCTCAATGCTCGTGGACGCCCGCTCGATGTCCCACTCGACGGCCTTGTAGACCTCGTCCGCCGGGAAGAAGGCAGGCCGGGACAGCTCCTCCTCGGAGAGCGCGGAGAGTTGAGCCGCGTCCCGAGTGGGCACGAGCTGGTCCGCCGACATCACCTGCGCGTGGCTTTCGAGGTGGTCGAGCATGATGCGGGCCTCGCTGTGCGGGGCGAGATGCTTACGCAGGTGGTCGAGGTCGGCCACGACGACCAAGTGGTCCTGGGCCCGGCTGAGGGCGACGTTCAGGAGTCGGCAGGTCTGGGAGGACAGGCCGGTCCCCTCGTAGAAGATGCCGGGATACCTGCCCGCGCCGACGGCGGTGTCGAACACGACGATCGGGCGCTGGCTGCCCTGGAACCGGTGGATCGTGTCGACCAGGCTTTCGTACTCCTCCCCGAACCGGTACTTCAGGCTGCCCTGCAACGCCTTGACCTGGGCTTTGTAGGGGGCGATGACAGCAAGCCTGTCGGTGGCGCGCCCACCCGGAGTCGCCTCGCCGTCGCTCCACTTCCGTCCCGGGAGTACACCCTCGTACTGCAGGCCCCGTACGAGTTCGTGCACCACGGCCTCGTTCACCGTGTTCGCCTTGTAATCGGGCCCTGGAATGCGCTGCTTCGAGGTGTCGACGAGGATGATCGCGGCGTCCACCAGCGGATTGAAGGGGATCCTGCTGCGGTCGTCACGCCCCGTGGAGAGCGGTGCGTCCGGGTAGGCGACGTCGTTCACCAGTGCGCAGATCGGCTCCCGCATGCGGTACTGGGTGTCCAGGGCCACGAGCCGGGGATCCTCGCGGACCGATCCGGAGTCGGTCACCAGACCGGCCGCGTGGAAGGTGTCTCGCGCCGCCCACTCCCGGGAGTGGGCCTTTTCCTGCTCCGTCGCCTTGCGGTCGCTCGCGCCCTTGGTCACGGCAGGCAGCTGCCGGAAGTCGCCGGCGACGACAACCCGTTTCCCGGCGAGCCCCGCTGCCAGCCAGGCGGAGGGCAGATCCACCATGCCCGCCTCGTCGATCACGACGACGTCGACGCGGTCCAGCAGCTTGCGCGACTGGACGGCCTTGGCGACGGTGGCGCCCATCACCCGGCATTTGGAGCGCACGGTGTCCTGGATCCTCCTGCGCTGCTGGTCGAGCTCGTCGAGCTGCTTCTGCAGGGTCTCGGCCTGCCCGGCGAGGGTCGCGCGTGCCGGAACCCCCGCGAGACGCGGGCGGGCG
>NZ_JAWOAI010000621.1:0-5135 GCF_033194735.1 Streptomyces sp. W16 | reverse complement strand
ACCGGCAAGCCGCGCGCCTGCGAACCGTCCGGCTGAACCCGGCCGCCGGGCACGATGCTGGCCCCGCCCGAGCCCGCCGTCCCGACCGCCCTCCTGGCAGGATGGCCGGTATGGAACGTGTGCTTGGAATCGGCGGACACTTCATGAGGGCCACCGACCCGGCGGCCCTCAGCACCTGGTACCGCGACTGCCTCGGTCTGGACGCCGACGAGCACGGCATGTGGCAGCAGGAAGCCGGGCCAACGGTGTTCGCGGCCTTCCCGGCCGACACCGACTACTTCGGGTCCCGCACCCAGCAGGCCATGCTCAACTTCCGGGTCCGCGACCTCGAAGCGATGCTCGCGCAGCTGCGTGCCAAGGGCGCGGACGTGGACGGGGAGACGCAGGACATGGACGGCGTCGGCCGCTTCGGCTGGGTCACCGATCCCGAGGGCAATCGCATCGAACTGTGGCAGCCCGCCTGACCGGATCCCCGGTAGGCGGGCTCGGCACAGCAGGCGGGGTCAGCCCGAGATCTCCGAGCGGTCACCGCCCCAGAGGGTGTGGAACGAGCCGTCCCGGTCCACCCGGCGGTACGTGTGCGCCCCGAAGAAGTCCCGCTGCCCCTGCGTGAGCGCCGCGGGCAGCCGCTCGGCACGCAGCGCGTCGTAGTAGGCGAGAGCGGCCGAGAAGCCGGGTGTCGGGACGCCCTGGCGGGTCGCCGCTACGACGACTTCGCGCCAGTCGTCCTGCGCCGCCGCGATCTCCTGCGCGAACGTCTCGTCGGACAGCAGGCTCGGCAGATCCGCGCGGGCGTCGTACGCGGCGCGGATACGGTCGAGGAAGGCCGCCCGGATGATGCAGCCGCCGCGCCAGATCGAGGAGACCGCGCCGAGGTCGACGTTCCAGTCGTACTCCTCGCTGCCTGCCGCGATCTCGTGGAAGCCCTGCGTGTACGACACGATCTTCGACGCGTACAGCGCCTGCTCGACCCGGTCCGCGAAGGCCGCCGCCTCGCCCTCGCCCAGGGGGGTCGCCGTCGGTCCGGCCAGGCCCCGTGAGGCCTCGCGCAGTGCCGCGTGGCCGGAGATCGAGCGGGCGAAGACCGCCTCCGCGATGCCGGAGACCGGGACGCCGAGGTCGAGGGCGATCTGCACCGTCCAGCGGCCCGTGCCCTTCTGCTCGGCCTGGTCGACGACGACGTCCACGAACGGCTTGCCGGTGGCCGCGTCCACGTGGGACAGCACCTCGGCGGTGATCTCGATCAGGTAGGAGTCCAGCCGGCCCGTGTTCCAGGTGCGGAAGATGTCCGCGATCTGCGCGGGGGAGTACCCGGCGACATCGCGCAGCAGCTGGTACGCCTCGCCGATCAGCTGCATGTCGGCGTACTCGATGCCGTTGTGCACCATCTTCACGAAGTGCCCGGCGCCGTCGGGACCCACATGGGTCACACAGGGCGCCCCGTCCTCCGCCTTCGCGGAGATCTTCTCCAGCATCGGACCGAGCGAGTCGTACGACTCCTTCGGGCCACCGGGCATGATGCTCGGCCCGTTCAGCGCGCCCTCCTCGCCGCCGGAGACGCCCATGCCGACGAAGTGGATGCCCTGTTCGCGCAGGTCGCGCTCGCGGCGGCGGGTGTCCGCGAAGTGCGCGTTGCCGCCGTCGATGATCATGTCACCGGGTTCGAGGAGCGGGGCGAACTCCTGGATCACCGCGTCCGTCGGCTCACCGGCCTTGACCATGATGACCAGGCGGCGCGGTCGCTCCAGCGCCGTCACGAAGTCCTTGGCCGTCTCCGCCGCGATGAAGTCGCCCTCGCCGCCGAACTCCTCCACCAGGGCGTGGGTGCGGGACGCGGTCCGGTTGTGCACGGCGACCGTATAGCCGTTGCGCGCGAAGTTCCGGGCGAGGTTGCGGCCCATGACCGCGAGGCCCGTGACGCCGATCTGCGCTGAAGTGCTCATTCGGTTGGCTCCTAAGGATCAGGAAGATCAGGCCTAAAGATCAGGAAGGTCCTGAACATCGGTGGTACCGGTCGTCTCGCCAGTATTGCCGCTCGGTCCATCCTGGCCTGCCGGTACCCCGACCGCACGTGCTCACCGCAACCGGAGCGGCCCGCTCGCCACTTGAGCCACAGGGCGGCCGGTTGCCGTCTTGTCATGGCCTGTTCGGGGCGCTTACTTTTGGCCCTCCTGACGTATGTCGAGGGGGATTCTCCATGGCCGTACGCGGCCGGCACCGCCGGTATCAGCCGAACAGGATCAACCGTTCCTCGCTCCTCACGGTCACGGCGGGCGGCGCGGGCATCGCGATCCCGCTCGTCGGCGCCGGCGCCGGCAGTGCCCAGGCGGCCGATGTGAGCACCTGGAACAAGGTCGCCGCCTGCGAGTCCAGCGGCGACTGGAGCATCAACACCGGCAACGGGTACTACGGCGGGCTCCAGTTCACCCAGTCCACCTGGGAGGCCTACGGCGGCACGGCGTACGCGCACCGTGCTGATCTGGCCACCCGGGACCAGCAGATCGCCGTCGCGGAGAAGGTGCTCAAGGGCCAGGGGCCCGGCGCCTGGCCGGTGTGCTCGGTGCGCGCCGGGCTCAGCCGGGGCGGCGACACCCCCGACATCCACGTCGGCGGCACGAAGACCGGGAGCACCAAGGCCGAGGACGCCAAGACGCAGACCGTCAAGCGGTCCGTGAAGGACGTACAGCCGCAGACCACACCGCAGTCCCGCGCGGGCACCGTCGAGATGTACACGGTCGTGCGCGGTGACACCCTCTCCGGGATCGCCGAGACCGAGCGCGTCGACGGCGGGTGGC
Source organism: Streptomyces sp. W16 (assembly GCF_033194735.1). Classification (NCBI taxonomy): domain Bacteria; kingdom Bacillati; phylum Actinomycetota; class Actinomycetes; order Kitasatosporales; family Streptomycetaceae; genus Streptomyces; species Streptomyces sp. W16. The sequence continues at coordinate 2,340 of NZ_JAWOAI010000621.1, read as the reverse complement.
ACGGGCTCTACGCCGCGAACCGCACGACCGTCGGTGACGACCCGGACCTGATCCTGCCTGGCCAGCGGCTGAGCCTGCACTCCAAGGCAGACTCCACGACCCGCAGCACGACAAAACCGGCCACCAAGGCGGCCACCAAGTCCGCGACGAAGAAGACCTCTTCGGACACTACGGAGAAGAAGGCCACCAAGAAGACGACGAGTCACTCCCTCGTCGCCCCCGTCAACGCCTCCATCGGCACCGCATACCACGCGGAGGGCTCCGCCTGGTCGAAGGGCTACCACACCGGCGTCGACTTCCTTGTCCCCACCGGCACTTCGGTGAAGGCCATCGAGGCGGGGCAGGTCGTCACCGCGGGCTGGGGCGGTTCCTACGGCTACCAGGTGGTGATCCGGCACGCCGACGGGCGGTACTCGCAGTACGCGCACCTGTCCGCGATCTCGGTGCGGGACGGCCAGTCCGTCGGCGCCGGGCAGCGCATCGGGCGGTCGGGGTCCACCGGGAACACCACGGGCCCGCATCTGCACTTCGAGGTGCGGACGGGGCCCGGGTTCGGTACCGACATCGACCCGCTCGCCTATCTGCGGGCGGGCGGCGTCAGGATTTGACTCGTGTGCGATGCCGGTCGTGGACCGGCATCATCACGTACAGCCCGGCGTGGAACGGGCCGAAGTAGCTCGGTGGTGCGGCGGAGCCGGCCGGCTCCAGGGCCTCGTAACCCTCGCCGGCCGGGATCGCCGCCGGGGCCGGGACGCGGAGTTCGCCGCCCTGCGCGGCGACCGTGAGGTCGGTGCCCCGCGCGTCGACGTTCGCGCTCACGTCGACGGGCTGTCCAGGGAGGGCGTCGAGCAACTCCTCAATGGGCGAGGGGACCACAGGGGCCGCGTGGGTGTCATCCGATCGGGCAGGTGCGTGCTCGCTCTCCAGCCGCTCCGTGGTCAGCAGGATCAGGCCACCGGCGGCGACCACTCCGGCGCTCAGGGCGAGCAGGGTGCCCGTCGTGCCGTAGCGGAAGGTCTCGCCGAACATCGTGATGCCGACGACGGCCGCCACCACCGGGTTCACGACGGTGAGGACCGCCAGCGGAGCCGCCAGGCCGGCGCCCCGGTAGGAGGCCTGCGACAGCATCAGACCGGCCACCGCGAACACGGCGATCACGGCCAGGAACGGGATGTCGGTCGCCGATATCCCGCCGTTGTCCCAGTCGACCGTCACCGTCTTCGTGAACACCGAGGACATGCCGAACGCTATGCCGGACGCGGTCGCCAGCAGCACGCTGCGCACCGCCGGGTGCCGGTGTGCCGCGCGGCCCGCGATCATCAGGGTCGCGACCACCGCGCCGGTGAACACCGCCACGGACACCCGCTGGGCGGTGCTCAGCGAGTGACTGTCGGACGCGCCGACCAGGGAGAGGAGACCGGCGAGACCGATCGTCGCCATGATGGCGCCGCGCCAGGCGGTGGAACCGGCCTTGCGGCCGACGAACAGGGCCGCCATCGGCAGCGCGAACACGATGGTGAGCGCGCCCAGCGGCTGCACCAGGCTGAGCGGGCCGTAGGCCAGTGCCACCACGTGCAGCAGACCGCCGGTGCCGTTCAACGCGACCGCCGCCCACCAGCTCGGGCGGCGCAGCGGCGCGTACTCCTGGTCGGGAGAGGACACCGCGACGCGCTCCTGCACGATCGCTCCGCCGGCGTAGGCCACTGCGGAGACGAGCGACAGCACGATGGACAACGCGAGGGCGCTCATCGGCAGCTCCTCTGCGTCAGGCGGGCGCCTCTGGCACCACGCGGCGAACGGTCGGCTTTCATACAGAACACGATGCCGCGCGATGTTCTTCCCGTCGTCGTACCTGAGCACCGATTGGGTAGTACTGCCGATGGAGTACGAAACGCCCCTTGTCCTCCCCAAGGTGGGTGACAGCAGGGGGACACCCCCTGGGTGGAACCCCTAGGAGCCTTGGTACTACTGCTGTTCGTGGACCTCGACCCCGAACTCGCAGCGCTCCGCGCCCTCGGCGGCTTCTTCGTACTACGCACGGGCGCAGCACCCGGCGGCCCGCTGCCGACGCTCGCGCTGACCTACGAAAACCCGGTGCCGGATGTTTACGGAAATTCCCTGACTTTCCGTATCCATGCCGTCGCGGAGCGTCTCCAGGCCCCTGAGCTGCGCATTGCCGCCTCGGTGGCGCAACAGGCACTCGCGGCCCGATTGTGGTCGGCGGCGCTCGGCTGCGCCGCCCTGTACGGCCGCGTCCCCGACCTCGACCCACGCCTGCTGCACTGGGACGCGGGCAGCGCCGCGCCGGACGACCTGTGGCTGGCCGAGGTCCGCCCGCTG
>NZ_JAWOAI010000620.1:0-5145 GCF_033194735.1 Streptomyces sp. W16 | reverse complement strand
CGGGGGCCGCCGGCAGCGCCCCGGCCGGCACCAGTACCTCGGCCGGCACGGGCAGCACGGCCGGTACGGGCGGTAAGGACGCCAAGGGCGGCAAGACCGGTAAGAGCTTCATACGCAGGCTCTTCACCTGGAAGAAGATCCTCGGCACGTTCCTCGGCTTCTGCCTGCTCGGGATCGGCGCGTTCATCGTGCTCTACATGATGATCAGCATCCCCGCGGGCAACGCCGACGCGAAGCTCCAGAGCAACGTCTACAAGTACAGCGACGGCTCGATCATGCTCCGCAAGGGCAAGGTCAACCGCGAGAACGTGGACCTCTCGCAGGTGCCCAAGCAGGTTCAGGAGACGTTCGTCGCCGCCGAGAACAAGACCTTCTACAAGGACTCCGGCGTCGACCTCAAGGGCACCGCGCGCGGCCTGCTCAACACGCTGTCCGGCAAGGGCGCGCAGGGTGGTTCGACGATCACCCAGCAGTACGTCAAGAACTTCTACCTGACGCAGGACCAGACCGTCACGCGCAAGCTGAAGGAAATGGTCATCTCGCTGAAGCTGGACCGCGAGAAGTCCAAGGAGTACATCCTCGCCGGCTACATCAACACCAGTTACTACGGCCGCGGCGCCTACGGCATCCAGGCCGCCGCCCAGGCCTACTACCAGGTCGACGCGAAGAAGCTCTCGGTCCAGCAGGGCGCCTATCTCGCCGCGCTGCTGCAGGCGCCGAACCAGTACGACTGGGCGATAGCGAGCGACACCGGCAAGCAGCTGGTGAAGGCGCGCTGGAACTACGTGCTGGACAACATGGTCGAGCAGAACTGGCTCAGCTCCACCGAGCGCCAGGGCATGACGTTCCCCACCCCCAAGCCGCCCAAGGCCGAGGCCGACATGGAGGGGCAGAACGGCTACGTGGTGACCGAGGCCGACGCGGCGCTGGAGAAGCAGCTGATCTCCAGTGGCCAGGCCGCCAACGCCAAGGAGGCCGAGGCGCTGGTCAGCGCGGGCGGCTGGACGATCACGCTCAACATCGACAAGAAGAAGCAGGCCCAGCTGGAGAAGGCCGTCAAGTCCCAGCTGACCAGCAAGCTCAACGCGAAGAAGCGCAAGGTCGACGGGAACGTCCAGCCCGGCGCGGTGTCCGTGGACCCCAAGACGGGCGCGGTCGTGGCGATGTACGGCGGCGTGGGCTACACCGAGCACTACCGCAACAACGCCACCCGCACCGACTACCAGCCCGCTTCCACCTTCAAGCCGGTGATCCTGGCCGCGGCCCTGGCCGACGAGGCCAAGACGCAGTCCGGCAAGACGATCACGACCAAAACGCTCTACGACGGCACCAGCAAGCGCCCGGTCGTGGGCAGCGACGTCGCCTTCGCGCCGGAGAACGAGGACGACCAGAACTACGGCAAGGTCACCGTCCAGACGGCGATGAACAAGTCGATCAACTCGGTCTTCGCGCAGCTCGGTGTCGACGTCGGCATGGACAAGGTGATGAAGACCGCCGGCGAGCTGGGCATGGACACCGGCGACCTGAAGGCCGTACCGGCGCAGACCCTGGGCACCATGGGCGCGAGCCCGATGGAGATGGCCGGTGTCTACGCCACCTTCGACAACCACGGCCGGAAGGTCACCCCGACGATCATCAAGTCGGTGGCGCACAACACGCGCACGGTCACCATGCCGAATCCGATCGGCGCCCAGGTCATCCCGCGTGAGGCCGCCGACACGGTGTCCTCGGTGCTGACCGGTGTGGTCGACGACGGTACGGCGAAGGTGTCGGTGGCCGAGAACAGCAAGCGCGACGGGCAGCAGGTCGCGGGCAAGACGGGTACCTCCGACTACAACCTGTCGGCCTGGTTCACGGGGTACACGCCCGACCTGGTCACCTCGGTGGGCCTGTTCGGTGAGAAGAAGGGCGGCGGCGCCCACGTCTCGCTGACGGGTGCGACCGGCCTGATCACCGCGGGCGGCGGCCGTATCAACGGTGGTGGCTACCCGGCGCAGATCTGGGCGACGTACATGTTCGGAGTGACCAAGGCGAACAGCAAGTTCGACCTGGACACCGACCAGGGCGCGGCCGTCGAGCCGGACTACACGCCGACCGCGACCCCGACCCTGTCGGCGACGCCGTCCGAGACGCCGACGACGAAGAGTCCGTCGCCGACCCCGACGACGGAGTCGCCCACGCCGACGCCGACCCCTACGCCGACCCCGACACCCACCCCGACGCCGACGACCAGTTCGCCGACGACACCGAGCGCCGACGACACGGACAACCCGTTCGGCCAGCTCGACCCGTAGCCGGTTCGGACGGACGAAAAGGGCGCCCGGCACACCGCCGGGCGCCCTTTCGCGTACCGCTACTCGAAGTTCGCGGCGATCCGGTCGCCGAGTTCCTTGTCCACGTGTCGCCAGTACAGCAGGGCCCGGTCGAGGACCGAGCGGGACACGTCGGCCTTCAGATGGCCGGTGATGTTCGACACCAGCCGGTCGCGGGCCGCGTCGTCGAGGACCTCGCGGACCATCGTGCCGGCCTGGCCGAAGTCGTCGTCCTCGCGGTGCAACTTCGTTGCCTCGCGCACGAGTTCACCGGCCGTCTGCCAGCTCGCCGGGTCACCGAACTGTCCGTAGTCCGCAGCCGGTCCGCCGTAGGAGTTCGGGGCGTACGGCCGCGCCGTGTTGGACGCCTCGTACCGCATCGAGCCGTCCTTGGCGTACGAGTTGACCTGTGAGTGCGGTCGATTCGGCGGCAGCTGGGCGTAGTTGGGGCCGATCCGGTACCGGTGGGTGTCCGGGTACGAGAACAGCCGGCCGAGCAGCATCTTGTCCGGCGAGGGGCCGATGCCCGGGACCAGGTTCGAGGGCTCGAAGGCGGCCTGCTCGATGTGGACGAAGTAGTCGTCCGGGTTCCGGTTCAGGGTCATGCGGCCGACGTCGATCAGCGGGTAGTCCCCGTGCGGCCAGACCTTCGTCAGGTCGAAGGGGTTGAAGCGGTAGTCCGCCGCGTCCTCGAACGGCATGATCTGGACCTTGAGGCTCCAGCTCGGCGCGTTCCCGGCCTCGATCGACTCGTGCAGGTCCCGGCGGTGCTTGTCGCCGTCCTGTCCGGCCAGCTCGTCGGCCTCTGCCTGCGTGAGGTACTCGACGCCCTGGTCGGTCTTGAAGTGGTACTTCACCCAGAACCGCTCACCGGCGCCGTTGATCCACATGTAGGTGTGGGAGCTGTAGCCGTTCATGTGGCGGTACGTCTTCGGGATGCCCCGGTCGCCCATCAGCCAGGTCACCTGGTGTGCCGACTCGGGGGAGAGGGTCCAGAAGTCCCACTGCATGTCGTTGCTGCGCAGCCCGGTCGCCGGGTGGCGCTTCTGCGAGCGGATGAAGTCCTGGAACTTGATGGTGTCCCGGACGAAGAAGACCGGGGTGTTGTTGCCCACCATGTCGTAATTGCCGTGTTCCGTATAGAACTTGAGGGCGAAGCCGCGGGGGTCGCGCCAGGTGTCGGGCGAGCCCTGCTCACCGGCCACGGTGGAGAACCGTGCCAGCATCTCGGTGCGCTTGCCCGGCTGGAAGAGGTCGGCCCGGGTGAACTGGCTTACGTCGTTGGTCACTTCGAAGAAGCCGTACGCGCCGCTGCCCTTGGCGTGCACCACCCGCTCGGGGACCCGTTCCCGGTTGAACTGGGCCATTTTCTCGATGAGGTAGTGGTCCTGGAGCAGGATCGGGCCGTCGGGTCCGACGGTGAGCGAGTGTTCGTCGCTCGCCACCGGAATGCCCACGTTGTTCGTGGTGTACGGAGTCTGCTGGGGTGCCTGCGTCACGAGCGTCCTCCTGTTCGGAAGAAAGTAGGTCGCTTTCGCTTCGCGTACCCCAGCAGTCAACTCCGACGCCGGTACCTCGGCAACTTTTGGACGGGGTCTAATTCCGGTTCAGTTCGAACCAGACCACCTTCCCGGTGCTGAGCCGGGTGGCTCCCCACCGACGGGCCAGTCTGTTGACCAGGTACAGCCCGCGCCCGCCCTCGTCGGTGGCCCGCGCCTGCCGCAGCCGTGGCAGTTGGGGCACGTCGTCGCCGACCTCGCAGCGCAGCACGTCGGTCCGCAGCAGCCGTAGCGTCACCGGGCGCGACGCGTACCGCACGGCATTGGTCACCACCTCGCTGACCAGCAGCTCCACGGAGTCGCTCATGTCCTCCATGCCCCAGCGGGCCAGCGCCCGCCGGGCCAGCCGGCGGGCCTGGCCGGGCGCCGAGTCCTCCGGGTCGAGGAACCAGTACGCGACATCGCTCGGCGCGATCCCGTCGAAGCGGGCGGCGAGCAGCGCGATGTCGTCGTCCCGGTCGCCCGGGCCGAGCATGTCGAGCACCTCGTCGCACAGGGCTTCCAGGGGCGGCGGATGATCGGGTCCGGTGAGCTGCGCGACCGCGGCGAGCTTCTCGCGCAGCTGCTCTATCCCGGTCCAGACGTCCCTGAGGCGCGACTCGACCAGCCCGTCCGTGTACAGCAGCAGCGTCGCCCCGGCGGGCGCGTCCAGCTCCACGGCCTCGAAGTCGACCCCGCCGACGCCGATCGGGGCACCGGGCGGCACCCGCAGGACCTCGGCACGGCCGCCCAGGTGCAGCAGCACCGGTGGCGGATGGCCCGCGTTGGCGATGGTGATGCGGTGCGAGACCGGGTCGTAGACCGCGTAGAGGCAGGTCGCCATGCGGTCGGTGCCCAGCCGCTGGGCCTGTTCGTCGAGGTGGTGCAGGACCTCCTGCGGGGGCAGGTCGAGACCGGCCAACGTCTGTGCGGTGGTGCGGAGTTGGCCCATGATCGCGGCCGAGGTCATGGAGTGGCCCATGACGTCGCCGACGACCAGGGCGACCCGGCTGCCGGGCAGCGGGATCGCGTCGTACCAGTCACCGCCGACGCGTGCCGTCTCCGCGGCGGGCAGATACCGGGACGCCAGCCGCACGCCGGTGGGGCGCGGGAGGGTCTCCGGGAGCATGGTGCGCTGCAGCTCGTCGGCGATGTACGCCTCACGGCCGTAGAGCACCGCCTTGTCGATGCCCAGCGCGCTGTGCGTGGCGAGTTGGGCGGCCACCAGGAGGTCGTCCGCCTCGAACGCCATGCGCTCCGGGCGGCGCAGGAAGAGCGCGGCGCCGATCACCCGG
>NZ_JAWOAI010000619.1:0-5147 GCF_033194735.1 Streptomyces sp. W16 | reverse complement strand
CTTCCGATCTCGGCGGTGCCAGCACCTCGCCCAGCAGGACGTCCAGTCGGGGCCGGTCACCGGGCCGCTTCGCCAGACACCGGGCCAGCAGCGGCCGTAGCCCCGCCGGTACGCCGTCCAGGTCGGGTTCGCGGTGCACCACCCGCAGGCTCACCGCCTCCCCCGCGCCGAACGGCGGGCGGCCGGTCAGCGCGTACACCAGGACACCGCCGAGGGAGAACACGTCGGTGGGCGGGCCGAGCGGCGCCGCCGTCATCTGCTCCGGCGACATGAAGGGCGGGGTGCCGACGACGATTCCGGCCTGGGTGAGGCTCGGGGCGCCCTCGACGCGGGAGATGCCGAAGTCGATGACACGGGGGCCGTCCGAGGCCAGCAGCACATTGGCCGGCTTGAGGTCGCGGTGGACCAGGTTGGCCGCGTGGATGGCCTGCAGGGCCTCCACCAGGAAGGCGCCGAGCCTGCGGACCTGGGCCTCGGGCAGCGGGCCGTCGGTGCGGACGGCCTCGGCGAGGGACGGCCCGGGCACGTACATCGTTGCCAGCCAAGGGAGTTCGGCCTCGGTGTCGGCGTCGACCACGGCCGCCGTGTAGGCGCCGCTGACCAGCCGGGCGGCGGCGACCTCGCGGGCGAAGCGCTCGCGGAACTCCGACTCCGCGGCCAGTTCGGGCCGTACGACCTTCACCGCCACCTCGCGGCCGGCCGGCGAACGGCCGAGATACACCCATCCCATACCGCCGGAGCCGAGCCGCCCGGCGATCCGGTACGGCCCCACGCTCAGCGGATCGCTGACCGGAGTGCGCACCCCGCTCACCTCACTTCGGGGTTCGTTGCAGGTTGTCCCGAGTGTCCCCCGAAATGCCGGTCTGGGCAGAGGTGATGGGATAAATAGAGGCCAACGGGTAAGGGCCCGCACGCCGTTGTGCGGGCCCCTACTGTTCCGGTACTGGGACTCAGCCCAGACGCTGCACCAGCGCGCGGTACTCGTCCCACAGTTCCTTCGGGGTGTGGTCCCCGAAGGTGTTGAGGTGGTCCGGGACCAGGGCGGCCTCCTCGCGCCACACGTCCTTGTCGACGGTGAGCAGGAAGTCGAGGTCGGCCTCGGAGAGGTCGAGGCCCTTGGTGTCGAGGGCGCCCTTGGCCGGCAGCACGCCGATCGGGGTCTCGACGCCTTCGGCGCGGCCGTCGAGGCGGTCGACGATCCATTTCAGGACACGGCTGTTCTCGCCGAAGCCCGGCCACACGAACTTGCCCGCGTCGTTCTTGCGGAACCAGTTCACGTAGTAGATCTTCGGCAGCTTCGCCTGGTCGCGGCCCTTGGCGACATCGACCCAGTGGCCCATGTAGTCACCCATGTTGTAGCCGCAGAACGGCAGCATGGCGAACGGGTCGCGGCGCAGTTCACCGACCTTGCCCTCGGCGGCGGCGGTCTTCTCGGAGGCCACGTTGGCGCCGAGGAAGACACCGTGGTTCCAGTCGAAGGACTCCGTCACCAGCGGTACGGCCGAGGCACGCCGGCCGCCGAACAGGATCGCCGAGATCGGCACGCCCCTGGGGTCCTCCCACTCGGGCGCGATGATCGGGCACTGCGAAGCGGGCACGGTGAAGCGGGCGTTGGGGTGCGCGGCGGGCGAAGTGGACTCCGGCGTCCAGGAGTTGCCCTTCCAGTCCGTCAGGTGGGCCGGAGTCTCCTCCGTCATGCCCTCCCACCAGATGTCGTTGTCGTCGGTCAACGCCACGTTGGTGAAGACGGAGTTGCCCCACAGCGTCTTCATCGCGTTGGCGTTGGTGTGCTCACCGGTGCCGGGCGCGACGCCGAAGAAACCGGCCTCGGGGTTGATCGCGTAGAGCCGGCCGTCCTCGCCGAACCGCATCCAGGCGATGTCGTCACCGATCGTCTCGACGGTCCAGCCCGAGACGGTGGGCTCCAGCATCGCGAGGTTGGTCTTGCCGCAGGCCGAAGGGAAGGCCGCCGCCACGTACTTGGACTCTCCCTGCGGCGGGGTCAGCTTCAGGATGAGCATGTGCTCCGCGAGCCAGCCCTCGTCCCGCGCCATCACCGAGGCGATGCGCAGGGCGTAGCACTTCTTGCCGAGCAGCGCGTTGCCGCCGTAGCCGGAGCCGTAGGACCAGATCTCGCGGCTCTCGGGGAAGTGCGAGATGTACTTGGTGGAGTTGCACGGCCACGGCACGTCCGCCTCGCCCTCGGCCAGCGGCGCTCCGAGCGTGTGCACAGCACGCACGAAGAAGCCGTCCTCGCCGAGTTCGTCCAGGACGGGCTGTCCCATGCGGGTCATGGTGCGCATGGAGACGGCGACATAGGCGGAGTCGGTGATCTCGACGCCGATCGCGGAGAGGTCCGAACCGAGGGGGCCCATGCAGAACGGGACGACGTACATCGTCCGGCCCTTCATGGAGCCGCGGAAGATGCCCTTTTCTCCCGCGAAACTGTTTCCTTCTCCTGTAAAGATGGCCCGCATTTCGGCGGGAGCCTTCCAGTGGTTGGTGGGTCCCGCGTCCTGCTCCTGCTCGGAGCAGATGAACGTCCTGTCCTCGACCCGGGCGACATCGGTCGGGTCGGAGGCGGCGTAGTAGGAGTTGGGGCGCTTGATCGGGTCGAGCTTCTGGAAGGTGCCCTTTCGGACGAGCTCCTCGCTCAGCCGCTCGTACTCCGCTTCGGATCCGTCACACCAGACCACGCTGTCCGGCTGAGTCAGTTCTGCGATCTCGTTCACCCACGAGACCAGTTCTTTGTGCTGGGTTGGGATGACGGGGGGAGCCGCGATGTCGCGCGCCACGATTGCTCCTATGGTGAGGGATTTTGTCCTGTCTGCCCCGTGGGGGCCGCGACCCGGATGCTTCACGATGGTCGATCTTGGCGCTCATCCGGTGCCGACCGCACTCATTTGATCATCCGACGCGTCCGCCCATATGTCCAGAGGGCCTCACATACGAGCGACGTGAGGATCGCCACGTATCCAGATGTTTTCCGTGCGTCACCACCGCTTCACCCCGGGTACCCGCACGTCGACCAGCCATGAGAGAGTGGCCACTTCCAGCCCCTCATCTCGCCGCACTGACACGTAACTTACGGTTCCGTAGGTACGCTGGAGCGCATGACTGCGTCCGTCCCCGACGCGCCCACGGACACGCCGACCGCCGGCCATGGTCCCTCCGCGCTCTCCCTCCCCGACCATGTGAAGCCGAAGCTGCGCGGCTGGCTGCACCTCGGCATGTTCCCGGCCGTTCTCGTCTCCGGCCTGGTGCTCACCGCTCTCGCCGACACACCCCGGGCCCGGATCGCCTGCGGGATCTTCGCCCTGACGGCCTGCCTGCTCTTCGGAGTCAGCGCGCTGTACCACCGGGGCGACTGGAGCCCGCGCATGGACGGCATCCTGCGCAGACTCGATCACGCCAACATCTTCCTGATCATTGCGGGCACCTACACACCCCTGACGATGCTGCTGCTGCCGGGCGCCAAGGGCGAATGGCTGCTGTGGAGCATCTGGGGCGCGGCGCTGGCAGGCATCGCCTTCCGGGTCTTCTGGGTCGGCGCCCCACGCTGGCTCTACACCCCCTGCTACATCGCGATGGGCTGGGCGGCCGTCTTCTTCCTGCCCGACTTCATGCGCACGGGCGGCATCGCCGTCCTGGTCCTGGTGGTCGTCGGCGGACTGCTCTACAGCGCCGGCGGCGTGATCTACGGCATCAAGCGCCCGAACCCGTCACCGCGCTGGTTCGGTTTCCACGAGGTCTTCCACTCCCTGACGGTGGCGGCCTTCCTGGTGCACTACGTGGGGATCTCGATGGTGGCGTACCAGCACGGGTAGCGCCTGAGACACCTCCTGTTCATGGCCACGGCTTTCGAGCCGTGGCCATTTTTCATGTCCTGACAGTCGATCCCTGTTGACATCAACCACCTTTTGACAGCTACTCTCATTTCATGGCTACTGTCACTGTCCCTCAGAACGACGAAGCGCGACACGATCCGCGCCGCTGGTGGGCCCTCGGGGCCCTGGTCGCGAGCATGCTCACGCTCGGCTTCGACACAACGATCCTCAACGTCGCCCTGCCCACGATGGCCGGCGACCTCGGTGCCACCACCGGCCAGCAGCAGTGGATGGCCGACTCCTACGTCATCGTCTTCGCGGCCCTGATGCTCCCGGCCGGACTCCTCGGCGACCGCTTCGGACGGCGCCGGATGCTCGTCGTCGGGCTCGGCATCTTCCTCGCCGGCTCGGTGGCCGGCTCCCTGGCGAGCGACGTGAACTGGGTCATCGCGGCCCGCACGGTGATGGGCGTCGGCGGGGCCCTGGTCACCCCGCTCGCGCTGTCCGTGCTGCCCTCGCTCTTCGGCCCGGACGAGCGCACCAAGGCCGTCGGCATCACCTCCGCGGCCTCCTCGCTCGGGCTGCCGCTCGGCCCGATCATCGGCGGCTGGCTGCTCAACCACTTCTGGTGGGGCTCGGTCTTCCTGGTCAACATCCCGATGGCCGCGATCGGCATAGCGGCCTGTGTCTTCCTGCTGCCCGAGAGCAGCGACCCCGCCTCCCCCAAGGTCGACACCCTCTCCACCGCGTTCACGGCGGCCGGCCTCGGCTCCCTCATCTACGCGATCATCGAGGCGCCCAGCCGCGGTTGGGGCGACCCGCTGATCGTGGGCATGCTCATCGGCGCCGCGCTCCTGATCTCCGCCCTGGTGCTGCGCGAGCGGCGCATGCAACGCCCCATGCTCGACATGGAACTGCTCGCCCACCGCGGTTTCCTCTTCAACACACTCGCCGCGACCCTCGTCATGTTCGTCCTGTCCGGCCTGTTGTTCGTGCTGCCGCAGTATCTCCAGGCGGTGCTCGGCAATGACGCGCTCGGCACCGGCGTCCGGCTGCTGCCCATGATGGGCGGCCTGATCGTCGCGGCCCGCGCCGCACAACCGCTCGTCGCCAAGTTCGGCTCCCGTGCCGTGGTCACCGCCGGCCTGGTGATCCTCGCCTTCGCCGCGCTGCTCGGCAGCCGTACGACGGCCGACTCCGGCTACGGCTTCACCGCGCTGTGGCTGTCCATCACCGGCTTCGGCTTCGGCTTCTCGATCGTCCCCGCGATGGACGGCGCCCTCGGCGCGCTGCCCCGCGACCGGGCCGGCAGCGGCGCCG
>NZ_JAWOAI010000618.1:0-5159 GCF_033194735.1 Streptomyces sp. W16 | reverse complement strand
CGGCGAGGGTGCGCAGCACGCGCGCGTAGGCGGCGGGATCGTGGCCCTGGACGAGAAAACCCGTCTCACCGTCGCGCACAGCCACCGGGAGGCCGCCGACCGAGGCCGCGAGCACCGGCGTACCGGCCGCCTGCGCCTCTATGGCGACCAGCCCGAAGGACTCGCTGTACGACGGCATGACCAGCACGGACGCGGCCCGGAACCAGTCCGCGAGCTGCTCCTGCCCGACCGGCGGCCGGAACCGTACGACATCGGCGATGCCCAGCCGCGCGGCCAGCTTCTGCAGCCCCTCCGGCTTGGCGAGGCCGCTGCCGCTGGGGCCGCCGACGACGGGCACGACGATGTTCGAGCGCAGCTCGGGCCGCTCGTCCAGCAGGACCGCGACGGCTCGCAGGAGCACGTCCGGCGCCTTGAGGGGCTGGATGCGGCCCGCGAACAGCGGGATCAGGGCGTCCTGCGGGAGCCCGAGGCGGGCGCGGGCCGCCGCTCGGCCGTCCGCCGGGCGGAAGCGTTCGAGGTTCACGCCGGGGTGGACCACGGCGACCTTGGCGGGGTCGGCCGAGTAGTGCCGTACGAGTTCGTCGGCCTCCTCCGCCGTGTTGGCGATGAGGCGGTCGGCGGCGGAGACGATCTGGGTCTCGCCGATGACGCGGGCGGCGGGCTCGGGGGTGTCGCCGTCGGCCAGGTTGGCGTTCTTGACCTTGGCCATGGTGTGCATCGCGTGCACCAGGGGGACGCCCCAGCGCTGGGCGGCGAGCCAGCCGACGTGGCCGGAGAGCCAGTAGTGCGAGTGGACGAGGTCGTAGTAGCCGGGGCGGTGGCCGGCCCACGCCTGCATCACTCCGTGCGTGAACGCGCAGAGCTGGGCGGGGAGTTCCTCCTTGGCGAGACCTTCGTACGGCCCCGCGTCGACATGCCGGACGAGGACGCCGGGGGCCAGCTCGACGGTCGGGGGGAGGGCGGCGGTGGTCGCGCGGGTGAAGATCTCCACCTCGATGTTGATCGCGGCGAGGCGCTGCGCGAGCTCCACGATGTAGACGTTCATCCCGCCGGCGTCGCCCGTGCCGGGCTGGTGCAGCGGTGAGGTGTGCACGGAGAGCATGGCGACACGGCGGGGTTTGCGGTGCAGCCGCAGCCGGGCGGACGAGGCCGGGGAGCGCCGGCCGAGCCTGCTGCCGTACTGGCTCACGTGGCGTTCCTCCTCGCTGCGGGCATGCCTGAGGGAGGGTGTGCGGTTCCCTCCAAGGGGATGCAACGTCGAGGAGCCGGATTCCCATTCCGGCGCATGGGGATTTTACCGAGGCATTACCGTGTGTCGCTCAACCGTTCGAGGTGACGGTGCGTTGGCTCCCCTTACCGGTCAGCCCACGGGCGACGTCGCGAAGGCGTGCCAGTACGCGGCCGCACCGCCGGTCTGCTTGAGCAGCCGGGCCGGTTCGGGCTCGGCGGGCCAGATCTGCAGCAGATACCGGTCCTCGGTCGGCGGCTCGTCGTCCTCCCGGACGTTCTTGCTCCGGCCGTCGTCCATGCCTGTCGCGGAGTACCGCACGCGGTGGTCGCGCTCCTCCAGCTCCAGTTCCCACCGGTTCTTCCCGTTCCACTGCCGCAGCGTCGTCTCCTCCGACACCGGCCGGAACGGGACCTCGACGATCTCCTCCCACGTCTCGTCCAACTCGGGCCGGCCGTCGTGCAGCTCGACGGTGAAGTCGACACCGCCGATGCGCAGACCGGTCAGGAGCAGCAGCATCCCGGCCGTCCCGCCCCCGCAGAGCCCGACGCCCTCCTGCCCGGCGAAGGCGTCGTACAGGTCGCTTTCGTCCCCGCCGCTCTCCACGAAGACCTGGCCGTAGTCGACATGGACCTCGTCACTGACAAGCACCTTCATTGGTCCCGCCCCACCTCGTCCGACCTGATCTCCGATCCTGCCAGGCGGCACTGACAACGGGACGGGCAGAGCCGACTCCGGCCGGCGACCGGTGCGGCACCCGTCGTCCCGCGCCGCCTACCCTCGTGGGTATGACAGCCCGCGCGACGACCCCCCGCCCCGTGGGAACAGTGACGCGCGGGACGACCAACCCCAACCGGCTGCGCCGTATGGACCGCTGGATCGTGGCGACGCACGGCGCGGAGCTGCGGCGGGCCGACGATCCCCTCGCCGTCGATCTCGGGTACGGCGCCGCGCCCTGGACGGCCGTAGAACTGCTGGAGCGCCTCCGTACCGTCGCCCCGCACGCGCGCGTGGTCGGTGTCGAGATCGAACCGGCCCGGGTCGCGGCGGCCCGGCCGTACGAGCGCGAGGGGCTGGTCTTCCGGCACGGCGGGTTCGAGATCCCCGTACCGCGACGGCCGTCCCTGATCCGCGCGGCGAACGTGCTGCGGCAGTACGACGAGGCGCAGGTCGCCGAGGTCTGGGCGCGGCTGTGCGGGCGGCTCGCGCCGGCCTCGGAACATTCGCGGGGCGGGCTGCTCGTCGAGGGGACCTGCGACGAGATCGGGCGGCGGCACGTGTGGGTCGCGCTCGGTCCCGAGGGGCCGCGGACGGTCACCTTCGCGGCGCGGCTCGGCTCCCTGGAGCGGCCGTCCGACCTCGCCGAACGCCTCCCCAAGGCCCTCATCCACCGCAATGTGCCCGGCGAACCGGTACACGCCTTCCTCCGCGACTTCGACCGCGCCTGGGCCGCCGCCGCGCCCTACGCCTCCTACGGCGCCCGTCAGCGCTGGATCCGCGCGGTGCGGGACCTCACCGCCGACTGGCCGGTGGTGGACGGTCCGGTGCGGTGGCGGCAGGGCGAAGTGACCGTGGAATGGCGGGCCTTGGCCCCGCTGGGGTGAATCGCGGCGCGCGGGTGAGCGGGTGAGCGCGTGAGCGGGTGAGCGGGTGAGCGGGTGACCTGCGGGGAACGATCTCCGGCGGCCGTTCGTCACATGGGCGGGGAGATCGCCGCGACCGGTCATGACCTGGCAGGAAAGGGGAGAAGTACGGGAAGTACTACCTCTGTCGTTTTGTGTGCGGGCATGGCACGATCCCCCAGGCGTCCGTAAGTTACTGACGGTCAATCAGGTACGGGATGTGGGGGCAGGGGTATGGGAGCGGGCAGGCGAGCCCTGATCACGACGGCCATCGCGGTCGTCTGCGCGGTCACCGTGCTGGCGGCACCCGCCACCGCGTTCGCGAGCCCGACACCCACGCCGACTCCGACTCCCTCGACCACCGCGTCCTCAACTCCCGTGACCAACAAGGACCTTGAGGCCGTACGCGCGAAGCTCGACGACCTCTATCACGACGCCGCCGTCGCCACGGACGCCTACAACGCGGCCGAGGAGCAGGCGCAGAAGCAGTCCGCGCAGATCGTCGAGCTGGCCAAGAAGATCGTCAAGGGCCAGGAGAAACTGGACGAGTTGAAGGACCGCGCCGGTGCCGCGGCCCGCTCCCAGTACCGCACGGGCGGGCTCCCGGACGAGGCGCAGCTGATCCTGAGCGACAACCCGCAGGCCTTCCTGGACGGTGCCGGGCGGATACTCCAGGGCCAGCGTGCCACCAAGGGTCTGATCGCCGAACTGACCCGCACGCAGCAGGACTTGAAGCAGTACACCGCCGACGCCTCCACCCAGTGGCAGCAGTTGGAGAAGAACCGCCAGGCCAAGGCCGCCGCCAAGAAGGAGGTCACCACCCGGATCGCGGCGGCCGAGAAGCTGGAATCCCAGCTGGAGAAGCAGGAGAAGGAACGGCTGGCCGCGCTGGAGCAGCAGGCCGCGCTGAAGGCACAGACCGCCTGGCTCGACTCCGGCGCCCTCAAGGAGATCAGCGGCAAGGCGTCCGCCGAGGGCAAGGCGGCGGTGGCGTACGCGACGGCCCAGCTCGGCAAGCCGTACGAGTGGGGTGCGGAGGGCCCGAAGTCGTACGACTGCTCGGGGCTGACCTCACAGGCCTGGGCGAGCGCCGGCGACCCGATCCCGCGCACCTCGCAGGAGCAGTGGAAGCAGCTGCCGCACGTGGACGTGAAGGACATGCGCCCCGGCGACCTGATCATCTACTTCGACGACGCCAGCCATGTCGCGATGTACATCGGCGACGGCGCGATCATCCACGCCCCGCGGCCGGGGCGGACGGTGACGATCGCGGGGGCCGGCTCGATGCCGATATTGGGCGTTGTGCGACCGGATGCGTGATTTGCCCGTCCGGTAGGCGTGGTTGCGGCCGGTGACCCGAGCCACGTGACACAGCACACGCACCACCCGCCCCAAACCCCGGCCCGGCGTGACCTTCGTCATCCCGGCCCCACCGCCGTCCTGCCCAACTGCGTTACAGAACACGGCATATGACAGTGGCTGCCTGCCGGGCGACCTGCCTCACACCATTCCTTTCCGGCGCCCACTACCGCTATGGTCCCCGTCGGTGGGTCGAGGTCCCTCGCCCCACCGCGCCCTCGGGGGGAGGGAAGGAAACAGGACGATGCCCGCACCCATACCGCGGCAGAGAGCGATCCCGGCCGCGGAAAGTGGTCAGGCGCCGGCCGCGCCCACGATCGGCGACACCTCCGGAGCCACGCCTGGAGACACGCCCCGAGACACCTCCGGAGCTACGTCCGGAGTCACGCCCGGAGCTGCGTCCGGGGACACATCCCGGGCTACGTCCGGGGCGACGCCCGGAGCCGCTTCAGCCGAAACGCCCGGAGCCACCACCGGCGAGACCTCCGGGGCCACACCCGGAACCACCACCGGCAAAACGTCCGGCGTCGCCTCCGGCGAGACAGCCGCGGGCGCTTCCGGAGGTACGGGAGCCCTGCGTGATGGGGCCCCGCGCACGCAGGACACGGCCCACGACGGCACGGTCACCAGCGCCGACATCGCCACCGCCGCCCACGCCGAGGACACGGCCGGCACGGCCGACGCCGCGCACCGCGCTGCCCACGGCACCCACGGCATCCACAGCACCCCGCCCGGTCACCTCACCCTGCTGATGATCGAGGACGACCCCGGCGGCTCGCCGATCGTGCCCGAGCTGCTCGACCCGACCGGCAAGCCGATCCGGGTCCGCACCGCCCGCAACCTCACCGAGGCCGAGCGGCTGCTCACCGACGACGTCCACTGCATCCTGCTCGACCTCGCGCTGCCCGCCCCCGGCCGAGCCGCGGACGGCGCCGACGACGAGCTGGCCG
>NZ_JAWOAI010000617.1:0-5178 GCF_033194735.1 Streptomyces sp. W16 | reverse complement strand
GGCGACAGCATCAGCTCCATCGGCGTCGCGAGTCGCGCCCGCGCGGCGGGCCTGGACCTGAGCCCGCGCGACGTGTTCACCCACCGCACACCGGCCGCGCTCGCGGCAGCGGCCGGCACCACAACGGCCGTCCCCGGCAACCGAGTCGAGGCGTTCACCCTCACCGAGGCCGAACACGCCCGAGTCCGCGCCGTCGCCGCTCCGGCGGAGATCGCCGACGTATGGCCGCTGGCACCCCTCCAGGAGGGCCTGTTCTTCCACTCGGCGTACGACGAAGGCGCGTTGGACGTCTACACCGTCCACGAGACCTTCGACTTCGCCACCCGCCTGGACACCGGCCGGCTGCGCGCCGCCGTCCGCACCCTCCTCGACCGCAACCCGGGCCTGCGCGCGGGCTTCACGAGCGACGGCCTGGACCAGCCGGTGCAGTTCATCGTCGAGAACCCGGAGATCCCCCTCGAAGAGGTCGACCTCACCCTCCTCCCCGCAGCCGAGCAGGACGTGCTCCTACGGGAGTTGACGGACGCCGAACGTAACCGTCGCTTCGACCTGTCCGCGCCCCCGCTCTTCCGGCTGCTCCTGCTCCGCCTCGGCGCGGAGCGCGGCGACCGGCTGGTCATCGGCCGCCATCTGATCCTGTGGGACGGCTGGTCGGCCTGGTTGTTCCTCGACGAGCTGTTCGCGCTCTACGAGACGGGCGGCGACGCCAACTCCCTGCCCGAGCCCGGCAGTTACCGCGACTACCTGACCTGGCTGGAGGAGCAGGACGACTCGGTCGCCACCACCGCTTGGCGTACCGCGCTCGCCGGTCTCGACGAGCCGACCCTGCTCGCGCCCACCGCCGCCGACGGCCTCGAACCGGTCATCCCCGACCAGCTCGACGCCCGCCTACCCGCCGAACTCGGCGACCGGCTCCGCGAGTTGGCCCCGGCCCACGGCCTGACCCTCAACACGATCCTCAACGCCGCCTGGGGGCTCACCCTCGCCTCCGCGACCGGCCGCGCCGACGTCGTGTTCGGCACCACCGTCGCCGGTCGCCCCAGCGAGGTCCCGGACGTCGGCAACATCATCGGCCTGTTCCTCAACACCGTCCCGACCCGCATCGCCCTCGACCCCGCCGAACCGGTCCTCGACCTGCTCCGCCGCGTCCAGGGCGAACGCCTCGACCTGATGCCGTACGAGCACCTCAGCCTCGGCGTGCTCCAGGCCGAGACCGGGCACCGCAAGCTCTTCGACACGCTGTTCGTACTGCGCAACAACGACACCGAGGAGCGGCTGGCCGACCTGAAGACCCGGCACGGCGCCACGGCCGTCGCCAACGTCGACGCCACCCACTACCCGGCCAACCTCGTCATCACCCCCGGCCGCGAGATCGCCGTCACCCTCACCCACCGCCCCGACCTCGTCCCGACCGACCGCGCACAGGCCCTCCTCGACCGCTTCGCCCTGCTCATCGACCGCCTCACCGCCGACCTCGCGGCACCGGTCGGTTCCCTCGACCCGCTCCTTCCCGCCGAACACGAGGCGCTACGGCGGGAGTCGGCGACCAGCCGTGTCCCCGACCCCGAGGACACCATCGCCGACCTGCTGGCCGCGCAGGCCGAGCGCACCCCGGACGAACGGGCCCTGGTCTTCGGCGAGCGCACCCTGACGTACGCAGAACTCGACGCCGCCGTCAACCGGTTGGCCCGACTGCTGATCGACCGGGGCGCGGGCCCCGAGCAGGTCGTCGCCCTCGGTCTCCCGCGCTCCCTCGACATGGTGGTCGCACTCTTCGCGGTCCTGCGCACCGGAGCGGCCTACCTCCCCCTGGAGTTGGACCACCCGGCCGACCGCCTGTCCCTGATGCTGGCCGACGCCCGCCCGCTCCTCCTGCTCAGCACCGCGGCCGTATCCGCCACGCTGGACGGCGAGATGACCCGCGTCCTGCTCGACGACCCCGATACCAAGGGGGAGTTGGCGGGCCTGCCGGACGCGCCCGTCCGCCTCCGCTTCAGCCTCGAACACCCCGCCTACGTCATCTACACCTCCGGCTCCACCGGCCGCCCCAAGGGCGTCGTCACCCCCTACCGGGGCCTGACGAACATGCAGTTGAACCACCAGAAGGAGATCTTCGAGCCCGCCATCGCCTCGGCCGGCGGGCGGCGGCTGCGCATCGCACACACCGTGTCCTTCGCCTTCGACATGTCGTGGGAGGAGCTGCTCTGGCTGGTCGAGGGCCACGAAGTGCATGTCTGCGACGAGGAGTTGAGGCGAGACGCCGAGGCTCTGGTCGCCTACTGCGAACGCCACCGTGTCGACGTCGTCAACGTCACCCCCACGTACGCCCGACTCCTCATCGAGCAGGGCCTGTTGGAGGGCCACGTCCCGCCGCTGGTGCTGCTCGGCGGCGAGGCCGTCCCGGAGACGGTGTGGGCTGCCCTGCGCGACACCGAGGGGACGTACGGCTACAACCTGTACGGGCCGACCGAGTACACCATCAACACCCTCGGCGGCGGCACCCTCGACAGCGACACCCCGACCGTCGGCAAGCCCATCCGCGGCACCCGTGCCCACATCCTCGACGCCTGGCTGCGCCCGGTGCCCGACGGGGTGCCCGGCGAGCTGTACATCGCCGGAATCGGCCTGGCCCGCGGCTACTTGGACCGGCCCGCGCTGACCTCCGAACGCTTCGTCGCCGACCCGTTCGGCGAGCCCGGTGAGCGCATGTACCGCACCGGCGACCTGGTCCGCCGCAACCCCGACGGCAACCTCGACTTCCTCGGCCGCACCGACGACCAGGTCAAGATCCGCGGCTACCGCATCGAACCCGGCGAGATCGAGACCACCCTCAGCCGCCACCCGTTGGTAGCCCAGGCCGCGGTCGTCGTCCGCGACGAACGCCTCGTCGGCTACGTCGTCCCCTCCGGCGCCGACTCGACGGAACGCACCGCCGCCGAGGCCGCGCAGGTGGGGGAGTGGCAGGAGATCTACTCCGACGAGTACGAGGAGATCGGCACCGCCGTCTTCACCGAGCAGTACGACGGCTGGGACAGCTCCTACGACGGAGCGCCCATCCCCTTCGAGGAGATGCACGAGTGGCGCGAGGCCACCCTCGCCCGGATCGGCGCCCTCAAGCCCCGCCGCATCCTCGAAGTCGGCGTCGGATCGGGTCTGTTGCTGTCCCGCCTCGCCCCGGACTCGGAGGCGTACTGGGCCACGGACTTCGCCGCCCCCGTCATCCGCAAGATAGGCGAGGAGGTGCGACGCGACCCCGCCCTCGCCGCCAAGGTCGAACTGCGTTGCCGCCCCGCCGAGGACCTGAGCGGCCTGCCCTTCGCCTACTTCGACACCATCGTCATCAACTCCGTCGTCCAGTACTTCCCGAGCATCGACCACCTCACCACCGTCCTGCACGGCTTGATGGAACTCCTCGCACCCGGCGGCGCCCTCTTCGTCGGCGACGTCCGCAACCTGCGCCTCGCCGGCACCTTCCACACCGAGATCCAGCGCACCAGGGGTACCGCCGAAGCGGACCTGGAGCGGGCGGTGGAACGCGGTCTGCGCCTGGAGAAGGAACTCCTCGTGGACCCCGACTACTTCACCACCCTCGGCTACGGCGTCGACCTGCGCACCAAGCGCGCCCACCACCAAAACGAACTGTCCCGGCACCGCTACGACGTCGTCCTCTACGCCGACGCCCCGGACGTACGCCTGGACAACGCCCCGTCCGTCGACTGGGCCACCGGCAACACCATCGGCGAACTCCTGCGCGGCGACTGGACGTCGGCCGAGGCGATCGGTGAACTCCTGCGTAGCGGTTGGTCCGCGACCGGTGCCACCACCGAACGCCCGCGCGGTGAACGGCCCGAGGCACTCCGCTTCACAGGCATCCCCGACGGTCGTACGACCGACACAGGCGTCGACCCCGAGCACCTGCACGAACTCGGCACGGCGGCCGGATACCGGGTGCTGACCACCTGGTCGGAGCAGCAGGGGACGTACGACGCCGTATTCCTGAAAGCGTCCGAACTCCGGCTGACCGGCGGCCTGTTCCGTCCCGGCGGCGGTATCCACCCCTACGCCAACGACCCCACCGCCGCCCGCGAGGCGAGCGCGTTGGTACGACGGCTGCGCGAGGACCTGGGCCGCGAACTGCCCGACTACATGGTCCCGTCGGCCTTCGTCACCGTCGACGGCCTGCCCATGAACGCCAACGGCAAGCTCGACGTCCGCGCCCTGCCCGACGCCGAACCCGCCGTCGCCCTCGGCGGCGGACGCGGACCGCGCACCCCGCAGGAGGAGGTGCTCTGCCGCCTGTTCGCCGAGGTGTTGGGACTTCCCGAGGTCGGCGCGGAGGACAACTTCTTCGACCTGGGCGGCCATTCACTCCTCGCCACCCGCCTGGTCAGCCGCGCCCGCACCGAACTGGGCGCCGAACTCGCCATCCGCGACCTCTTCGAGGCCCCCACGCCCGCCCTCCTCGCGGGGCGCGCGGACGCGGCGAGCCCGGCCCGTCCGGCAGTCACGCCCGTCACCGACCGACCCGCCCGCATCCCGTTGTCGGCCGCCCAGCGACGGCTGTTGCTCGTCGAGCAGATCACCGGCAGCGGCGTCGCCTACAACTTCCCGCTGGTCTTCCGGCTGCGCGGCACCCTCGACACCGATGCCCTCGCCGCCGCCCTGCGGGACGTCGCCGGACGGCACGAGGCGCTGCGGACGGTGTTCCCGACGCACGAGGGAGAGCCGTACCAGCGGATCGTCCCGGCCGATGAGGCCGACCCGGCCTGCACGGTCGTCGACTGCGCCGAGGACGAACTGCCCGCGCTGATCGAGTCCGCCCAGCGCCGCCCCTTCGACCTCACCGTCGAACTCCCCCTGCGCTGCGAGGTGTTCAGGCTCGGCCCGCACGAGCACGTGGTGGCCGTCGTCCTGCACCACATCACCACCGACGAGTGGTCCGACCGCCCCTTCCTCGCCGACCTCGACACCGCCTACGCGGCCCGCCGCGAAGGACAGGAACCCGACTGGGCGCCGCTTCCGGTGCAGTACGCCGACTACACCCTCTGGCAGGACGACCTGCTCGCCCGCACCGGCCAGGCTCAACTCGCGCACTGGGCCGAGGCGTTGCGCGGTCTGCCCGACGAACTCGCCCTGCCCGCCGACCGGGCGCGCCCCACCGAACCGACCGGCCACGGC